>DTYO01000066.1 GCA_012961845.1 Thermodesulfobacteriaceae bacterium | reverse complement strand
TTTGCGGACCGGGCAGGCGGTTCCAGGGGATGTATTGCCATGGATTACCAAGGACCCGGGTCATGGAAAGTTGCTGGAGATTTTCAGGAAATTGGACTGGCGGCCGCTTCAGCCTTTCTGCCGGATCAGGTATCGCTCGATGGGCAGCTGAACGGCGGTATGGATCTGGTCCTGGAAGGCGGGATCTTGTCCGGTTCGGCAGCAGTCGAGGTGACGGCGGGAAAGGTGGAGGTCAGCCATGAACATGAACAGCATGTGATTCCATTTAGACGGGCATCTCTGGATCTGAAAGCCGGTCAGAAAGGACTGTACGGAGAGCTGGCTGTTCCGCTGTCCGGCATGGGTTCCCTTGAAGCCCGGGTCAATCTGCCTGAATGGCGTCCTGATTCTCCTGCAGCCCCGGAACAGAAGATTTCAGCATATGTGAGGATGGACCTGTCAGACCTGTCGATGCTTTCAGCGCTGGTTCCCCGGGTGGCCAGTATTAAAGGCTCTGCTGCCCTTGATGCAGAGATGTCGGGTACACTGGGAAGAGTCTCTCTGAGTGGAGGCTTAAGGTCGGCCGATGCCGGTTTTGATATACCTGCCCTAAGTGTGAGAATCGAGGTGCCGGAGCTCGATGTTGAAAGTCCTGGTCCGGGAAGGATAAAAGGTAGCGGGAGGATGCGGTCCGGCAAAGGTGAAATGAAGGTTTCCGTAACCTCTGAATGTCTGAATGAACAGGGATGGAAGGCAGATTTCTACTTGAAAGGCAAGGATTTCAAGATTGTCGACACCTATGAAGCTTTGATCTTTGTGTCGCCTGATCTGCATTTTGGTGTGGACAGCCGCGGGATGATGCTGACAGGCGAAGTTCTGGTTCCCAGGGCCCGGATCCGTCCGGTCACAATGGCGGAAGGCACCGTGGCTCCTTCGCATGATGTAGTGATAGCAGGTCAAGATGTGGATGAGTCCGCTGATAATCCGAAAATCAATGTGGATGTCAGAGTCCGTATGGGGGAACATGTGTCTTTCGAAGGTTATGGTCTCAAGGGTGGAATAAATGGGAATCTGCGTATTGCGCAGGAACCCGGTAAAACACCTCTTGGAACTGGGTGTCTGGCCATTGAAGACGGGAAATACAGGGCGTTCGGTCTGGATCTGACCGTAGATACCGGAAAATTGATTTTTTCAGACACCCCTCTGGACAACCCGGGAATCAACCTCACGGCTTCTCGCGAGGCGGACAACATCAGTGCTGGTGTAAGAATCAAGGGGACTCTGAAGAGACCCGTGCTTACTGTTTTTTCCAGTCCGGCCATGCCCCAGTCCGACGCTATAGCCTTTCTTTTTACAGGTTCGAGGAATGGAAAATACAGTGGAAATAATGTCTCCGACAGGATTGTGGCCGCGGCGGGAAATTATCTTGCCGAAAAGGTGGGGACAATAGCAGGCCTCGATGAACTGAGGCTTGAGACGGACAGCAGTGCTGAAGATATTTCCCTGGTGATAGGGAAATATCTCAGTCCTGATCTTTACCTCCAGTATATCAATGAATTCGACAAAATGACCAGCAAGATCAAGCTGCTCTACGATTTCAATGAAAATATTCAGATCCAGACAGAAACAGGAACTGTCCAGGGAGTAGATATATTTTACAAAATAGAGCGTTAGATGAGCCGGTTCAGATCAGAAAGAAAAAGGTGGATCCATGTAAAAAAAATTTGAATTGCACTTGCCTGATTTAGGTAGTAATCATTTACAAGCAGTCGGCAAATATGAGGGGCTTATTCTGTGATTTTTTTTATTTTTTAGGTCGGAAATGAAGTGTGAATCTATGTGGATGATTTGAAATCCAAAAGAGAATGTCTGCTGCGAAGGGGGATAAGTTAGTATGAGGAATTTTTGTCTGAATGGAAGACCGCTTATTGTGATACTCATCCTGTTTTTTTTCAGCTTTATGTTTGCTGCAGGATGCGGCAAAAAACAGGAAGAGATAAAATCTGTAAAAATCAAGCCTGAGAATCCTTCTGTCCGGGTAGGTGAGACCCTGCGTTTTTCAGCTGTTCCGCTGTCTGGCGGATGGAGCAGGATTCAGGGGGTGACTGTCCAGTGGAATGTGGATGGAGATGCAGGCATTATAGATCAGGACGGGCTCTTTACGGCTGAAAAGCCGGGCAAGGCCATGGTTACAGCTTCAGCAGGACCTATTGTAGCCAGTACAGAGGTCCAGGTCATGCCGCTGGAGGTGAAGCGGATAGTCGTGAATGCCGAATCTTCCAAAATCCTAGCCGGGAGTACGGTGAATCTCAAGGTCAAGGCTTATTCAGACAACGAGACACCGGCCGGGTTTAATACGATTACCGTTTCTTCAACAAATCCCGGAGTCAGGCTCCCCGATGAACCTGTGAAACTGGACAGCAGGGGAGAGGCCGACTGCACAGTTGCTGTCTCTTCAGAACCAGGCGTAAATCAGATCATATTTACGTCCGGAGAGATATCAGGTGAGATCGAAATCCAAGGAACCGAGATCAGCCGTTTAGAGATTTCTCCATCGGATGAGGTCTTTGAGGCCATGAGCAAGGTCCGATTCCAGGCTGTAGGCTTTGACAAATTCGAAAACCACCGGCCGGTAAAAGTGAAATGGATTGCCGGAACAAAGAATCTGACGGTAGAGGAAGACGGAACAGTGATCATGGAAGCTCCAGGCAAGGCAAAACTGGCAGCGCGGCTCGGAGATATTACCACCGTTCATTCGTTTGCCGTGGTGCCCGGTAAACTTGCCAGGATGGAAATTCAGCCCACCAGAATCCAGTTGACTGTCGGTGAACGCCAGCGGCTGGATGTGGCAGGTTTCAACCAGTTCGGCTTTCCGGTACAGATGCCGGTGGAGTGGGATGTGCCCGGCGAGATGGTCAGGATCTACAGAGACGGGACTATTTTTGCTGAAAAGGCTGGGAACTGCACCATTACCGCCAAGGCAGGTGGGCTGACCGCAGAGGTTCAGATTGACATTTCTCATGGTACCCTTGCAGATATCGTCATAGATATCCAGGAAGAAGAGGTCAAGGCGGGAACCACGCTTGCACTCAAGGCTGAAGGTATGGATGCCTTTGGTAACAGATTTGAGCTGGAACCGGAATGGGTGCTTACTAGGCCTCTGGGTGAGATAGACAAGGAAAAGAAAGAGTTCAAGGCGATGTACGCCGGAACCGGCGAACTTCAGGCCAGAATGCCGGAATTCCTAAAGGGGCACAAGCTGACGGTCACTCCTGCCGAATTTGATCATATCAAGATAGAACCGGCCAGCGTCAGCCTCATGGCAGGTGAACATGTTCAGTTCAAGGCGACCGGCTTTGACAAGTTCGGCAATGAGGTGGAAGTGATGCCTGTTTTCACTACATCCCAAAAGGAAAACTCCATAGGTCCTGCCGGGAATTTCACTGCGGTAAAGGCCGGCAACACCATTGTCACGGCCAGCGTTGATGAGATCAATGCGACTGCGGAGGTGGCGGTTACTCCTGCACCCATGACTAAGGTCACCATGTCTCCCGAAAGTCCGGTCAAACTGTCTGCTGGTTCGGTTCAGGCATTCCGCTGCACAGGATATGATGAGTTCGGAAATGTGGTAAAGGCTTCGGTTTCCTGGGAATTATCAGAACCTATAGGAGAAATCGATGATTTCGGCGTTTTCCAGTCACGTAAGGCGGGCAAGGGGCAGATCGTAGCCACGATCAAGGATCTTGACAGCGGCAATACCATGGAATCTGTAGTGGAAATAGAAGTTGTGCCAGGTGATCCTGTCAGATTGGAGATTGCTCCTGCCGATTTCAAGATGTCAGCCGGTGAAGAGCAGAGGTTTACTGCGACGGTTTACGACCTGTTCGATAATCCGTTTGAGGTCCAGGCACAGTGGTCTGTCGAGGAGTTCCCTGTGGGTGAAATTGATTCTGATGGAGTTCTCAGGGCAGTCAAGGCAGGTACCGGGGTAGTCAGGGCGGTTTACGGTGATTTTTCGGTTCAGACACGGGTCCAGGTGGTGCCTGCAAAAGTGGCGGTTATCAAGGTCATGCCAGAGAGTATTTCGGTTGCCGCCGGAGAAAAGGTAGAGCTGGAGGCCGTTTCTGAGGATAATTTCGGCAATGTGATTGATCTTGATGTTGAATGGAATCTGACTGACAAGCGCCTTGGGGAAATGCAGCCCGAAGGCATTTTCATGCCGCAGTCTGCAGGTAAGGGCTATCTCATGGCAATTGCGGACAATCTTGTCAAGATGATACCGGTGGAGGTAATCGCCGGTGCTCTGGCAGAACTCAGGATAGTGCCTTCTGAGCATATCATAAAGTCAGGAGAGACATTTACGTTCAGGGCAGTCGGATTTGACAAGGGCGGCAATGAAGTGAATGCCACTGCGGAATGGACAGTTACAGAAGGCCTGGGGGTGATAGACGGGAACGGTGTGTTCACTGCTGAAAAAGCCGGTTCTGGTTCAGTACGGGCGGTTGTCGGTGAGTTTGAGACTGAGGCCCTTGTCACGGTAGTCCCTGGATCGCCTGCGGAAATGGAACTGGAGCCTGAGGCCATAACGGTCACAGCCGGCCAGAAGGCAGCAATAAACGTAAGAGTCTTGGATGCAAATAAAAATCTTATCGACAATCCCTCTGTGGATTTCACCGTTTCGGATGAACTGGGCCAGGTAAACAGGGGAAATATGTTTATGGCCTCCAAGGTCGGGACCGGAGTGATACGAATACAGGCTGGTCCTGTTTCAGGTGAGATTCCCGTAACCATATCTCCGGGCAGGATAAGTACTGTGGTGGTTACGCCTTCACAGGTTTCCATACCCTCCGGACAGAAGCAGAAATTTTCCTGCAAAGGGCTGGACAAGTTTGGAAATCCTGTAGAGATCACCCCTGAATGGTCTGTGGAAGGAGGCATAGGCGAGATTAGCCAGGACGGAGAGTTCAGTGCCGTACACGCTGGTTCTGGCCACATAGTGTGCAGCATGGAAGATGTCACTGGAATGGCGGCAGTTGCAGTCGAACCCGGAGACGTTGACCGCATAGAAATTGACCCGTCATCCGTTGAGCTCAAGGCAGGTGCCTCGCAGGAATTCACTGCAACCGCTTATGACATATACGGCAATTCCATGACCGTTGACCTGGAGTGGCAGCTTGAGGCGGACCAGACACTGGGCAGTTTTTCAGAACCTGGAATTTTCCAGGCCGAAAAGGCTGGAAGCGGAGCAGTCCTTGCCACGGCAGGAGACAAGACAGGAAGGGCTGAAATTACAGTACAACCTTCGGATATAGTCGATCTGGAGATTGTTCCTGATGCCATCAGTCTGGTATCAGGAGAAAAAAGCCTCCTGAACGTCCGTGGACTGGATGAATTCGGCAACCAGGTTTCGGTGAAAGCGGCTCTGAAAATAGAGCCCGAAGGCTTAGGTGTGGTGGATGACGCAGGAATGTTTCAGGCTTATGGTGCCGGAAACGGCACCATAGCGGCAGAGACTGATTCAGGCCTGAGAGCAGTGGCATCCGTTAATGTCAAGGCAGGGCCTGCAAGCATCCTGGATATCAGACCGCCTGAAGGCACCATCAGGGCTGGGAGCAGTTATCAGTTCGAGTCGATTGCCACTGACAAGGGAGGTAATATAGTCCCGGTGGAGACCAAATGGGCTGTGACAAGTGAACTGGGCACCATTGACCAGAATGGCCTGTTCTATGCAACCAATGTGGGCAGCGGTGCTGTAGTGACATATGCAGCGGGGCTTGTGGCCACGCTTCCTATTACAGTGGAGCCCGGTGATTTGAAATACCTGCTTATTGAACCCGGTCAGGCAACGATCAAGGCCGGCACCACTCAGCGTTTTACTGTCAAGGGAATGGATGTCCAGAAAAACGCAGTCCTGTCTCTGCCCGACATCACATGGTCAGTGGTGGGGGACAACGGACGATTTACTGAGCCAGGACTGTTTCTTGGCACAAAGGCAGGGCAGGGTAAGGTTACAGCGGAGTGTCAGGGACTTACAGCTGATGCCTATACTATGGTGGAATACGGCGATCCTGATCCCGATGTATCCAGGATCCATGTAGACAGGTCTCATCTCCCTGCAAACGGAACTGATACCGCCACAGTTACCGTCCAGGTGTTGGATGCCTATGCCAATCCAGTAGCAGGTGCTGAGGTCGTGTTGTCTTCCAGCAGAGATGGAGATGACTTGGAACAGCCGGGTGTGAGTGATGAAAAAGGATTCGCCCATGGAAAGATCAGATCCAATATACCCGGCCACGTGACCATCGGTGCAAAGGTGGCAGATAAAACTATGCGAGATGCCGCAGTCATTATATTCGAATAGAAGCTATATATACCACTGAGTTCAAGAAATAAGAACCCGGGCTGTTCATCATGTTTGAATTCGAACTGCCCGGGTGTTTTTTCGGGTTCTTCCGGCTCATAAAGACTGGATGATCTGTCAGGAAATAAAAAACTTAGTCCTGGAGAATGACCTGCGGAGAGACGGGTTGCCTTTTTTTCATTATCTATATCCTTCATGGCCAGGGAATTTATGGCAGGACCACACATGGCCCCACCAATTGCCAACAGTTCCAATGCAATAAACATCCATATAAATGGCGAGGAAATAGGAGAGGATATTATAAATGAATTAAGCATAGAT
>DTYO01000065.1 GCA_012961845.1 Thermodesulfobacteriaceae bacterium | reverse complement strand
TGACAGCGCGGCAGATCTGGTGGGACTGCACCATCCTGCGGCTTCAAATGCAGAACTTTCCTGCACCCATTCTCAAGTACCTTTCGGATGCAGTCTCAACGTATTGTTTCGACGCAACATATTGAAATACAAAAATGTGGGCACCTCAAAAAACTGCTCTCTTGCCCCTTGGCCGTGTTGCACACAAAAATAATCCTGAAAATCTTACTGAGATATCTACGGTTCTTTTTCTATAGAGAATTGTTCCGGAACAAAATTCCTTATTTTCAGAGGCACCCATATTGCGAATCATTCAGCTCTTAAAGTGAATAATCCCTATTAAATCAATTTACCGTCAATATGATGCTATCGTCAAATCCGGATCTGAAAATTTTCAGGTCTGAGCCTCTTTTTTTCAGGATCATTCGGTAACTGAGTACATCACGGATATTTTTACGCTAGTATCAGGGCATTATTTTTCCATACGACGCAGAGAACAGACTGGAATGCCGGTTATGGACTATCAGACCGAAAAAGGCCCTGCAACTTTTTCAGCTGCGGGGCCTTTCTAAAATGCTTCAGGATTTTTGTTCTAAATTCTCAGTCTTACCTGGCCTTCGCCGCGCTCTTCTCTCAGTTGTTGGAGGGGAAACCAGGACCCGGATGGTCGTAGAAAACAACACCCCGGCGGACATGTTTCCGGTCTTGAACAGAGGAGCAATATCAGGCTTCAGCCTGGCAGCAGTCAGGATATACAGGCAGTAAAGGACCACCAGAATCATGCCAGGAACAACGGCTCCCATGAACAGGTCTCCCACCGGGACCCCTGATATCGCCCAGCAGGACGAGGACTATACTGGGAGGAATGATCTGCCCCAGGATACCGGATGCTGCAACGGCTCCGCTGGCCAGTTCGTGTTTGTATCCATGATATTTCATGGTCGGCAGAGCCAGAAGTCCCATGGTAACTACAGTGGCACCAACGATACCCGTTGATGCCCCCAGCAGAGCTCCCACGACCACCATGAATACGGCGAGCCCTCCCCTTACCCTTCCAAAAACAGCACCCATGGACTCCAGCAGGTCCTTTGCGATTCCGGAACGTTCGAGCATCACTCCCATGAATATGAACAGCGGAACAGCCACCAGCGTGAAGTTGGTCATTATCCCCCATATTCTCATTGGCAGAAGATTGAAAAAATCCCATCCGAAACCAGCCAGTCTAAAGAAAAGAGAGGTCCCCAGGAGTGTGAATACCACAGGAAACCCGGCCATGAGAGGAATGGTGAGGACAAGAAACATCCAAACTGCCAGACAGTCCATTATTCGTCCCCTTCCCGGAACGCGGTATGTACCAGAATGATCAACAAACTGCGAAGCAGCATAGAGATTCCCTGCATAGCCAGCAGAGAAAAAGTAAGCGGTATGACCGCCTTCAGGATATATCGTGCCGGCAGGCCGCCTGGATCAGGTAGAATTTCACCTATTCACCAAGAAGCCTCCACAAATGGAATGGACGATTTTATCACAAGGTAACAGCCCAAAATCAGGAATATGAGAGACCCGGTCAGGTCTATCCAGGCCTTCAGCTTCCGGTTAAACCTCTGATATATGACATCTACCCTGACGTGGGCATTGTTCTTCAGATTGTAACCAGCCCCAATCAGAAACAGTACCGAAAAAGATGCCATTCCATCT
>DTYO01000064.1 GCA_012961845.1 Thermodesulfobacteriaceae bacterium | reverse complement strand
GTCGGATCCACCATGTTGCGTAAGTGCTGAATTTATATCCCCGCCTGTATTCAAATTTGTCCACAGCCTTCATCAGGCCTATATTTCCCTCCTGAATCAGATCAGCCAGATGCAGACCACGGTTACAGTATTTCTTTGCTATGCTTACCACCAGACGCAGGTTGGCGCGCACAAGCCGCTCTTTTGAAGACCTGACCAGCAGACATCCCTCCTGGAACAGAACTACTATCTTTTCAAACTCTTCCGGAGACAGACAGGTTCTGGAAAAGATTTCTTCTTCTGTAAGTACGGCGAGTTTTTCGATCTCATCCAGGAACGCCTGGAAAATCAGATCCTGAAACCACTTGTCTATACGGCCCTCTCCAAAGACGGCCATCATGGAATGGGTATTTTCGTCGAGGATTTCTTTTGTCTTCCGGATTTCTTTTCTGCCGGCAGACTGCATACACTCCAGAGCAGCCTGATTATCCATGTGCAACTGGAACAAGGTATTCAAGATCCTTCCGTATCTGACCTTGTTCCCGCAGCTGCTTTCATTTCCGGCTGTGTTTGTTTCACTGCCGCCCCGGCGGGGAATACTAGGCCTGCTCTCAATATGGGCGTATCCTTCCTTGAGAAAGGCGCCAACCACGTCGGGTACACGAAAAGAGGCCTGAACAAAGGCATATTCGCCGTATTCCATCGATTTGGCTATGGCCGCCTCCTCCTCCCGGGAAAAAAGTTCGTTACGGCTCATCTCCTTCAGATAAATCTTGACAGGATCGGAGATAACGCCTTTGGCAGCAATATTTCCGCGGACACCACTTGCCGCCGGATCCTGAGTCACCTCTTTCATATTTCCAGCTGCAGATTTGCGATTCTCCAAGCCTCCATCACAGGCCGTGACAGAATCACTACTTATTTCCTTCATAGATCTCTCCATTTGTTAATCATCTACTGGACCAAAACAACTCTGTCTCTCACTGCTTCATGACTTGTATCATTAACGTTGGAGCTGAATTTCATCTCAACTGTTGAAGCTGTCTCAGCAGGCTGACATGATCAACATCATCCTCAGAAGACCTGATCTGTTCCATTAAATGCCTGCGCAGGGTCCTCTTTCTCCTCTCTTCACAATATCGTATCAAGCTCGCATGCATCTCATCCGGGTTGTCACATGGGGGGAAATCCGCTGCAAGCCTCATGGCCATAGCCTTCAAATCGGGCATCGACACCAGCTGTCTGCACAGTTCGGAAAGCTCGAATCTTCCTTCAAGATTGAACAGGTGAAAGATCGCCCTCCACAGTTCTCTGATAGAGGGATCTTCCAGCCACATATCGAGACCGACCTGTTCAAAAGTACCCAGGTATTCGGGATGACACAGAATAAAACCGATAAGTTTGGCTTCAGCCCTGTTTTCTCCAGGTTTCGGGTCAGAGCTGTGCCGTTGCGTTTTTTCCCGGCCATGACGTCTGACTGTATTCCTGTTCCGCCTGTCCTTGCTGCCTCCGCCGCCCAGACCTTCCCACAGGCTTTCCTCTCTGACCCCTATTTTCTGTGCAGCATGCCCGAGGAGCAGCGACTTTCTCAACGGGTCATCTATCATGCTGAGAACACCTAATACATCCTCCAGAATCCTGAATTTGCCCTCAGGACCTCTACCGTGTGCGGCAAGGCCCTGTTCAATAACGAAGTCCATACCTGTTGGAGAGGAACGACCTGATAGCTTCCAGGATTCAGGGCCTTCCCGTCTGATGTAGCTGTCCGGATCATCTCCATCAGAAAGGGACATGACATTTACGCCCATATTGAGATTATAAAAAAGAGGCACTGCTCTAATAGCCGCCTTTATGCCTGCACTATCGCCATCGAATGACAACACCCAGTCTCTGCAGAGACCTTTGAGCTGCCTAGCGTGGTTCTCTGTGAGAGCCGTGCCCAGGGTAGCAACCACATTGGTTATCCCTGCCTGTACAAGGGCCAGCAGATCCATATAGCCCTCCACCAGGTAACCGACACCGGCACTCCTTATTGCACCCCTATTCTGAAACAGTCCGTACAGAACCTTACCCTTGTGATAGACCAAGGTTTCAGGCGAGTTAAGATATTTGGGCTGGTCGTCTCCCAGGACCCTTCCTCCCAGAGCGACCACGCTCCCAGACCTGTCCATTATGGGAAAGATTATCCTGTTCCGGAACCGGTCGTAACAACCTGACCCAGGTTTTCTTGCGATTACAAGACCGGCTTTTTCAGCGTCTTCAAGAGATAAACCGTTTTTTCTGAGATGATTGACCAGTCCTTCCCATTTATCCTGCGCCCACCCGAGCCTGAATTTCGAAATAATGTTTTCATCCAATCCACGCTCACGCAGATAAGCTCTTGCCCTGGATCCATCCGGCGATTCCAACAGATTTCTGTGGAAAAAATCAGCACTCTGATCATTCAGGCTGATCAGGACTTCCCTCATTTTACGTCTTCTCTGCTGGATTGGGGATCTGGTCTCTTCAGGAATGTGAATGCCATACCGGCCTGCGAGGTTTTTCACCGCTTCAACGAAGGTCATCCCCTGAAGTTTCATGAGAAATTTCAGGACATCGCCCCCCTCGCCACAACCAAAACAATAGAATATCTGCTTTTCAGGACTTATGGAAAAAGAAGGGTCTTTATCGGGATGAAACGGGCACAGGCCTATCCAGTTCCGGCCTCTTTTCTTCAAGGGAACAAATTCTTCAATGACCTGCCGGATATCCGCAGCCTCCAGCACACTCCGAAGAACGTTCTCAGGAATATGCATACTCACACCAGCAACCTCTTAACCTTGAAAAAACGTTTCTGGAAGTGAGGTCATATCCCTCCCCTGCTCAACAAGCCGAAACACAGCATTATTCAAAATATGGAACCAAAACAGAGATTTTTATACTAAGCATGGCAGACCCTGATGTCAACCAATCCATCTCTGCCAGCGTAGTGCTCACCTGCTACGTTGCCGAGCAATCGAAGTACAGGAAGTACGTCTTCATGACATACGCCCTGCATATGCAGTATTCCCGGGAGAAGAAGAGACGCTGTTACACACGCCTATGGAGAAGACGGCGGCCGGGATGCACATCCGGTCTTTCGCACCCAGAAACTCAGAACGGATTCCATCAACAGTTCTCTGTTGACATTCCTTTCCAGAAGCCGCTCCACGCTTTCAAGATGTATTGCATAACTGACCAGATCTTCATACGAAACAGTGCGGGAAAGCTCAAGAAAGATGTCTTTGTAGCCTGGATTCACCAGGAGATCATCGGGATATTCATCAGAAGGCCGGGTTCGGTCCCTGTTTTCACGGCCGCACACAATCAGCATGTCCCTTACTGCTGAACGTATGACACATAAGGCAAGACGCACATGTTCCGCGTCCTGTGACAGTTCCTTTGACAGGGAAAACAGTGAAACGACGGCATCACAAAGAGATCTGCCCAAGAAAGCCATGAATCTGTCTCTGACGCCCAGTACGCCCAGGTCCAATAGCCTTGAAGCCTTGGAAAGGACGCCGTCTGAAACGCCTGCAAGAAAAACACGCGATTCTGCTGGACACCCTGCCTTCAAGGCAGGTTCGTCTAATACGACGCGGAGAGGCAGAATTTCACAGCGCACCATGTGACATCGGGAAACCACTGTGGGGAGCATCACGCTGATGGAGTCGGCTGTCAGAAGAAAACAGGTCCTGTCAGGGGGTTCTTCCAGGGTTTTCAGCAGGGCATTGGCCGCCTCAGGGTTCAGCCTGTTGGAATCCGAGATCAGACATATCCTCCGTTTTGCCTCAAGAGGCTGAAAAGACACCTCTCGCTGAAGGTCTCTGACCTGATCCACCTTGATCATCGCCCCTGAAGGCTCCACTAAACAGAAATCTGGATGGGTTCCATGATCAAACTTCCTGCAGTGAACACACTCCCCACATGGACCGACATCTTCTCCTGAAAAAACTGGCTTATCGCAAAGAAGCAGCCTAGATATCAGCAGCCCTGTCTCTTTTCTGCCGTATTCATCGGAACCGACAAAAAGATATGCATGGGCAAGGCGCCTGTTCCTGAGCAACCGGGCAAAAACCCTGGTTATCCTGCCGGGATTCCTGTTCCTCGGGGGGGATTCGCCATGCAGACCGACTGGCTGTTCTACCATATTTTCCGCTGAGCAATCTGTTCCGGAGGCGTTGCATCCTGTCCGGCCCTCATATCCTCTGCTGTTATCCCTTCCGGTTCAGCAGATCGTCCAAGAAAAAAATAACGTTCGAATAGGCGCTGATAAGCAGTCCAGCCCCGGCCGGATTCAGATATATCCTTCTTCAGTGCTCCCAGGTAATTGATTTTGGCATCCAGATCATCTATCAGATGGAGGATTACAGCCTCTTCCATCATGGGCAGGACAGGCGCCCCGAACTCCTGCCGACCGTGATGACTGAGGATCAGATGCTTCAGTGCCACTATCTGTTCAGACGAATCTTCCAGATCCTGGCCTTTCAGAAACCGGTCCAGGATCTCTATTCCGAGAACGGTATGTCCCACCAGTCTGCCGGAATCTGTATAATCTATCGGAGGCCTCCGGTAAGAAAATTCATCTATTTTGCCTATGTCGTGGACAAGACCAGCAGCCACCAGGAGATCCCTGTCGAGATGTCTGTAAAGCCCGCACACGGCGTGTGCCAGCCGGGCCACTGACACACTGTGTTCGAGCAACCCGCCTATATAGTTGTGGTGCATTTTTTTGGCGGCCGGAGCATCCATGAAGGATGCGGCCAGCCGCCTGTTTCCGAACATGGCCCGCAGCAGTTTCCCAAGGTCAGCTGACCGGATGCCCCTCACGAACTTCATGAATTCTTTCCAGAGTTCGTCCCTGTCCACAGGGGTCACCGGCAAGAAGAGTTCAGGTTCCACACTATCGGAATCCACCGGCCGGACATCGACAATCTTGAGCTGAGTGACATCCCTGAACTTCTGTGAGTCCGCCCTGATCCATACATAATCGCCCTGAGAAAAGACAGCGCCCATAGCATCAACTCTGTCCCAAATCCGGCCTTCGATCTCGCCGGTACGATCCACAAGGGTAACACCGATATATGGCGCACCGTTTCTGGTCTCCAGATCACGTTTGGAGCTGACACAGAACAATCCCTCGATCCTGTCGGAGGGTTGGATGTCCTTTATGAAAATCCCCTTGTTCATGGTCTCCAAATACCGAATTTTATGATCGGCGGTATCCATGGGCAATAGGATAACGCCTTCCGATGCCGAATGCCTTCGCCGTAACTCTGGGACCGATGGGAGCCTGGCGGCGTTTGTATTCACTCCTGTCCACCATCTTGATTATGGTGCTTACCACGTCAGGCTGGAACCCCCTGCCGACTATCTGGTCAAATGAAAAATTTTTCTCCAGATAGAGCTCAAGTATAGGATCAAGCACTTCATAAGGAGGAAGATCGTCTTGATCACTCTGATCAGGCCTTAGTTCAGCAGACGGCGCCCTTGTAAGCACTCTCTCCGGTATGGTTTCCTCAAGAGAATTCAGATAGCGGGCCACATCATATACCATCATTTTGGGCAGATCCGATATCAGTGCATATCCTCCGCTCATGTCACCGTAAAGGGTGCAGTACCCCACAGCAAACTCGCTCTTGTTCCCAGTGGAAAGGACCATGTGGCCCAACTTGTTGGAAATAGCCATGAGCAGGTTGCCCCTTATTCTTGCCTGAATATTTTCTTCGGCAACATCGGGTTTCCTCCCTGAGAACACTGGCTCCAACACATCCAGATACACCTTGAATATGTCATATATGGGAAGTGTAATGGTTCTGATGCCAATATTTGCAGCAAGCAGTTCGGCGTCTTCAACGCTGGCCCCTGAAGTATAGGGAGAAGGCATGATGACCCCCAGCACGTTTTCAGCCCCCAGCGCTCTGGAGGCCAGAACGGCGGTGACAGAGGAATCCACCCCGCCGCTAAGCCCCAGGGTTACCCTGCTGATTCCACATCTGCGGGTGTAATCGATCAGTCCCATTTCAAGGGCCTTGACCACCGCCTCTTCTCTTGATCCGGTGACAGTATGAATATCGCCCTTCATGGAATCCAGGTCCACGGCAATAAAATCTTCTTCGAAATCCGCAGCATGGGCAATGATTTCTCCTCTGGCCGTCATTACAAAGCTGCCGCCGTCAAATATCAGTGAATCCTGTCCACCAACACTGTTTACATACAGGAAGGGGCTCTGACAAGTAACGGCATTCTTCCTGACGATATCACGCCTGACATCCATTTTGCCCACGTCGAACGGTGAACAGGACAGGTTGATGAATACCCGTGCACCCTTTCCGGCGAGATCTGCCACCGGATTGCACGAATAATAGTGCAGAGGCATGAGGTCAGTACCGCTCCACATGTCTTCACATATGGTTATACCCAGAGGAATGTCCCTGAACAAAACAGGTTCACTGATATCTCCAGGTTTGAAGTACCTGGTTTCATCAAAAATATCATAACTGGGGAGAAGTCTCTTGTGCACCTCTCCCAAGACTCTGCCGTCTTCACACAGTATTGCGCTGTTATGGAGAGGTTTTCCATACCGGGCCGGTGTAAGACACCCGAACAGCATTGCCACTCCGCTGACACTTGAAACCAGACGTCTGGAAGCGGACAGACTGTTTTCTATAAAATCCTTCCTTTCCAGCAGATCCTGAGGTGGATATCCACACAGGGCGAACTCCGGAAAAACCACCAGATCACAGCCGGCTTCCCGGGCTCTGCCTGCACACCCGACCATCATGGCTATGTTCTCATCAAAAGCTCCTATGGTGGGATTTATCTGTGCCAGGCCGACCTTCATCAAATTCCCTTGTAGCTTTCCTCCACGGCGGCCTGTATCTCTGCTTCGAGCTCAGGCGGCAGGCCGTCGATCTTGACATTCAGAAATCCCCGTACAATTGTGGATGTGGCCTCTTCCTCCGTGAGCCCTCTGGCCATCAGATATTCGATTTCTTCCTGTGCTATCCTGCCTACAGCCGCCTCATGAGACATATCCACATCGGCCACATGAGCCTCCAGTTCGGGAATGGCATGTATAACTCCCTTTTCAGTGAGCATGAGCCCCTGGCATTCAAGATGGGCCTTCACGTCAGGGGAATTGCCTATCAGGTGCCCCCTGGCTATTACGGTTCCGCCGTAGGAAATGGTCCTTGATATTATCTCAGATCTAGCAAGTGG
>DTYO01000063.1 GCA_012961845.1 Thermodesulfobacteriaceae bacterium | reverse complement strand
GGTGCAGGGACTTGAACCCCGGACTCTGCGGATATGAGCCGCATGCTCTGACCTGCTGAGCTACACCGCCATTTGCGCGATACCTATTAAATATTTTTCCTGATGTGTCAAGGATATTATTACAGTTTTTATGTTGATGTTGAAATTTCCCTGTAACCTGTATACTTTCTGGCAGGGATCATAGAGAAAAAATCACCAAGGAGTATGAACAGACATGACGGAACAACACAGAGTCCCCATTGATGACCATACCGAAAAACCCAAAAATGAGTGGGAGGAGTTGCTGTCGGGCCTGCCATCATGGATCAGAGAACCTTTAAAGAATTATTACAGGGAGATTCTGGCCGGGCTGACTGTGGTGTTGCTGGCTGCAGGACTGTTTTCTGGATATTCGGCATACACAGACAGCCAGGAAAACAAGGCCGCCGGGGCCCTTGGTTCCACGATGAATATTTCGGATTCAAGGACCCGCATAAAAGCCATTCAAGAAGTGGCCGGGGATCATGAAAATACGGCAGCGGGCAGGCAGGCACTGCTGATTCTTGCAAACGAATACAGGGATGCAGGAGACATGGACTCAGCTGGCCGGAATTTTTCAAAGGCCATGGAAATTTACCCTGCTGACAGTATTTTCTATCAGGCGGCCGTCATAGGCCTGGGCTATATGGCCGAGGACAAGGGAGAGATGGAAAGGGCTGCGGAAACATACAGAAAATTGACAGAGCATGAGCTGGGTTTTGAAGATGTAGCAACCCTGGACTTGGCACGGGTCTATCAGGTCATGGGAAAACATGAAGAAGCGCTGGCTGCCTATAATGGATATATCTCTGATGAACCTGACTCTCAGATGCTTGATTTTGTAAGAAACCAGGTAATGAAGCTTTCCTCGCTGGAAAAAGATTAGGCGTGACGGCAGCTCCAGCCGGGACGGAGAATGCGGAACAAAGGTGCAGGCCCATGTCTGCGGTGATTTTGCCTGGGTGCTCTGTTTCGGAACAGAATTTCTGATTCTTACGATGTGTCCCTGTCTATGTATAGATACCGGATCAGCTCTCTTCAGGAGTAAACGTCAGGACCTGGTCTATGGCAGCGGCGTCTGTAAGAAGCATTACCAGTCTGTCGATCCCCATAGCCATCCCAGCTGATTCGGGGCACTTTTCGAGGGCGTTCATGAAGCTCCCGGGCCATGGATAGATAGGCAGGCCCAAGCCCCTCCGCCTGCTCTGTTCTCTTCTGAACCGTTCAGCCTGTTCTACTGGATCTGTGAGTTCTGAAAAGCCGTTGGCAAGTTCCAGCTCTCCTGCATAGAGTTCCACCCGTTCACTGACAGATCTGTCAGACGGCTTCAGCCTCGCCATGGATGCGCAGGAAGCCGGAAAATCCATGAGGAAACAGGCCCGGTCCTGAGGGAGGGCCGGTTCCACCTTTTCAACCATGTCTTTGTCGAATCTGTCGGGGTCCGGCTCTGGCCCGGGATGCCAGCCGGCAAACATCTGAAAGGCGTCGTTGACCGTAATACGCGGGAACGGGGGGGCCAGGCTGATCGTGCGGCCCTGGTATCGGATTTCGTCGTGATCCCATCCGGCTGCCGATGCAGCTTGTCTCAACATGGCCTCACAGTCCGACATCAACTTGTGGTAGTCGGCCCCTGTCCGGTACCATTCCACGAGAGTGAATTCAGGTACGTGGTGAGTTCCTCTTTCTCCCCTGCGGAAGACCGGCCCGAGCTGGAAGATCTTTTCGAATCCCTCTGCCAGTAGTCGCTTGAGATGCAGTTCCGGAGACGGTACCAGGTAGAGATCGGATGTGTCCCCGCTTCGACTCACTGGAAACGCATCAATGGAAGACTCCGGAGCAGGGGCACGGGTCAGCAGAGGGGTCTGCACTTCCAGGAATCCCTGGTCCGCGAAAAATGAACGTATCGCAGCTATCACAGAGGCCCTTGCGCTCAGCCTTTTTTGCCTGGTGTAAGGTGTTATTTTTTTACCCGTTCAACATAGGCCCCTGTGCGGGTATCGATCTTCAGCATATCTCCCTCTTCAATGAAGAGCGGGACCTGGATTTCATAACCGGTTTCCAGTGTGGCGGGCTTCGTGGCTCCGGTAGCGGTATCTCCCCTGACACCCGGAGCCGAGTCCACTACTTTGAGCTCCACGAAGTTGGGCAGGGAAATATCTATGGGCATTCCGTTGAAGAGCAGTATGTCAACTTCCATATTTTCCTGGATAAACTTTCTGGCATCACCCATCTGTTCACCGGTCAGTGTCACCTGATCATAAGTCCGGGTATCCATGAAATGATATTCTTCGCCGTCACTGTATAGAAACTGCATCCTGGCTTCCTGGAGATTGGCCGGTTCAAATTTTTCGCCTGAGCGGTAGGTTCTGTCTATCGTGTACCCGGTCATCATGTTTTTCATTTTACATCTGTACAGGGCTTGTCCCTTACCGGGTTTGGAAAATTGAAAGTCGGTAATGATGTATGGTTCTCCGTCAATGATAATCTTAAGGCCTTTTCTTAGATCTGAGGATTCGTACACCTTTTTTTCTCCTGAAAGTAAGTAAGTCTAACAGTTTGAACGAATGAATGATGTCTGAAAGTATAGAATGCAGTCCTAATCACATGATGAAGTCCCCAATGAATAGAATATCGGCGCCAATATTTCAAGTGATTGTGTTGTCTGCCTGCCCCTGTCACACTTCACCCCACACGAATGGGCAGGCTTTCCATGGACTTTATTTTTCCATAAGCCTGGTTCAAAACCTTTGCCCTTCAGGCGAATGGCTTCAGCGATTTTCCTGATGTAATAAAGTTGCTCATGGAAGGTGAGTGCCATGAGCAAAGAATATCGAAAAGAGCCGCATACCCCTCTGTGTCAATGTAAGTGTGACACTTATCCCTTGCGAAATTAGTGTAGGGCGGGTAGGATAATTTACAT
>DTYO01000062.1 GCA_012961845.1 Thermodesulfobacteriaceae bacterium | reverse complement strand
TACGCCCACCACACAATCTGAAAACCTGGAACAGAGAATTCGCTTAAAATAAACGGTCATGCTGGAATATGTCAAGTGTATTTACATGACCAGGATATGCGACTGCAGAGTAACGGCGGCTACTGCGTTGTCCGGCATCCGGAGTACAGCCGGCAGTATGCCGGCATGCTATTGGCCTTTTACCTGCAGTACCCTGTAAGCGCACATATTTAAAATGTTCCGTGCTGTGGAGGCCTAGTTGTGATCAGGCATGCTGCATTCTTCTGCAAGCTCCACGATCCAGTTTTCCAGTTTGACCCTGCTGGGAATGCGGCCAGCAAACAGTACCTCGTCGTTTATCACAAGGGCGGGAGTATGAAAGACCTCGTAACGCCATATCGAATCCAGGTCCTTGACATGATGGATATCTGCCGCAATATTTTTCTGGTCTAGAATTGATAAGATCGTTTTTTCAAGGCGGTTGCAGCTTTCGCATCCCGGGCCCAGGATCCTGATCTCAAGGTGTCTTTTTCTTTCACGGCCGGCGGGAGCATGCTTTTCCATCCACACTCCGGCTAGTGCCTCCAGATAGAGATCCCTTGCAGATGCAGGGATATAATTCTTTTTGCCTATAATGTCGAGGAGCTTCCTGGCTGCTTCTGCCGGAGGCATGGTGTCAGATTCGGGAAGCGATTTGAGTTTTGAAACAGCCGCTTCAAGGCCGAACAGCCCAACGGCTGTTTTCCCTATTTTTATTATTGCAGGCATATGCTGTTCCCTGAATAAGCCAACAGCCGCTAATTACGTCTGTCTCTCTTGCGGAAGATGATTCGTATGGGTGTATCGGCGATATTCATCTGCTCACGAAACTGATTTGCCAGAAACCGTTTGTAGTGAGCAGGTATGGATTCAGGATAATTTGAAAATATCATAAACGTAGGAGGTTTGGTGGAAGTCTGGGTTGTATAGAAAAGTTTGAGGTATCTGCCCCTGGCCAGAGGAGGATTTCTCTTTGTGGTGGCGTTCTCAAGGATTCTGTTGGCCTTTCCAGTGGAGATGGACGAGTTAAATTCTCCGTAGACCCTGTCTATCAGGGGCAGGATGCGTTTTACGCCTTTTCCCGTAAGGGCAGAGGTGTTTAGATGAGGGGAATATGGCACGAAACGCTTGGCCATTTTCAGCTCCCGGGTTCTCAACCGGGTGAGTCTGGCATCTCCCTGGACCAGATCCCATTTGTTGTAAATGGTTATACACCCGCACCCTGAATCTTCGCAATATCCGATCAGGCGTTTGTCCTGATCTGTGATTCCTTCGGAAACATCCAGTACCACCAGGGCGATATCACATGTCTTTATTACTTCGATCGCCTTGATTATACTGAATTTTTCAATCTTGTCCTTTACTCTGGCCTTTCGTCTTATTCCTGCGGTGTCTGTTAATATGATATCAGACCTGTCAGGTCTCTGGAAAAGCGTATCTATTGCGTCCCTGGTAGTGCCGGAGATGTCTGTCACTATCATGCGGGGTTCACCAACAAGCCGGTTGATCAGGGAGGATTTGCCAACATTGGGTCTGCCGATGAATGCCACCCTTATGGCATCCACATCTCCGCCTGTTTTTTCAGTCCCGCTTTCCTCGCCGGTAATGCTGACCTGGAGGGGTTCAGGTGCCCATCCATTTTGTTCAAGGACTTCGACGACTCTCTCCTTCAGAGTGCGCAAACCCCTGCCGTGCTCAGCAGAAACTGGCGTAATGATATCTGCTCCAGCCTCGTAAAATTCATTCATGTAAAATGCGTGAGAGGGTGTGTCGATTTTATTTACCACTATTATGACAGGTTTGGCGTATGGCCGGATAGTGCGGATCAGATCTTTGTCAGTGTGAGAGAATCCCTCACGGGCATCCATGACCACAAGCAGCAGATCAGCTTCTTCAATGGCCTTGATGCACCTTTTTTTTACAAGATCAGTTAAATGGTCGGGCTTGCGGGTGAATTCCAGGCCACCCGTATCCACAAGCCGGAGTCTCATACGTGACCAATGAATGTCTCTGTATCGAAGATCTCTGGTCAGGCCGGGTGTCGAGTCCACAAGGGCGTCCCTGGATCTGGTAAATCTGTTGAAAAGCGTAGATTTACCTACATTCGGTCGTCCGACCAAAACAACTTTCGGTATGCCCCTGATTTTCTTATTGCCTCGTTTTTTCATAATGTTATAATTCTTTTATTGTGATGAATCCGCCTGAGGCAACGGGGTTGCCCTGTAGCTGAATCCCATTTATTCTGTCGATTTTATCATAGATTCAGGCAAAATGCTCATGCAAATCAGAGTGCAGTGAGTTATTCCGGGGTTGTTGAAAGAGCCGTTTCTAGGGACATTTTTTAAAGTGACTCTATGCAATATTCAGCATGATGCTGATATTATCTAGCAAGATCAGGTTGTTATCCCTAATGGGGTCTTGCTATGAAAATGCCGGCCATATCTC
>DTYO01000061.1 GCA_012961845.1 Thermodesulfobacteriaceae bacterium | reverse complement strand
GAAACACCTCCTGGTATACCAATTCGACCGGAAAAACCATGTGCTACATAACCGGACAATTTATGTGCTCGCGACACACTCGCGACATTCTCCTTGACATCTCGATTCTTTTCACTTAGAGTTAAGGACAGTTGTTGCTGCAGACACAAACAGCACAGCATTCAAGGCATACAAGTGACAGAGTTCAAGAAATTATAAAGAGGCCGGAACAGTGCTGCCTCTTTTTTTTTGCTCTGAACTTGGCTAAAAGACACTCAGTATGGATCAGAAATCAGCACCATGGCGGATCCTTTCCGTTAGGGCGTTTCGAACCATCGTAAGTGCACCACATGGGTCGGAAGTGCCCAGAGTCTCAGTGAAAGGAGGAAGCAACCATGGCAACAGGAACCGTTAAATGGTTTAATGACCAGAAGGGTTTCGGGTTCATCTCTCAGGAGAATGGCCCTGATGTCTTTGTTCATTTCAGCGCCATTCAAGGCAACGGATTCAAGTCCCTGGAAGAAGGACAGACTGTTGAGTTTGATGTAGTCGAAGGTCCCAAAGGTCCTCAGGCATCCAACGTCAGATCATAAAGCCTGTAATTCTCAACAGATTTCACTGAAAGCGGGTTTTTTTACAACCCGCTTTTTTCATTCAGATCCACCGTTCTTTTCTTTATTCTTAAAATATCAAGAGGTTACTTTTTATGAAACTATATATTGGAAATCTTCCATTCAGTATTTCGGAAACTGAAATACGGGAAATGCTTGAGGAGTATGGAACGCTTCAGTCTTTTGACTGGATCACCGACAGGGATACAGGCAGGCCCCGCGGTTTCTGTTTTGCTGAAATGGACAATTCCGAGGCGGATACCGCAATCAAGGCCCTCAACGGCAAAGACCTCGGCGGGCGCAATCTCAAGATCAATGAAGCACGAGCACGGAATGACCGCCGGAAGAAGCGTTCATGGTAACAACGTAGATTTTTCGTTGATCAGGTGAATCCGGCGTATTGAAATGTAACTCATCACTGTGTTCACAGCACTTGCCCTGCTCAACCTCCTGATTTTTTATCTTCTAACGGAGTGCAGCAGATGCAAGTCGGAGAGCATGAAGGCCCTTGCTCGGCAATGAAGCCGATGCAGGGGCATGTGAACAGATATGTTGCAATCAGTCAGGGTTCACCTCCTGCCTTGTATTGTTCTCCTATCCCGGTGTACCCGCAGCCGGTTTTCCTTGCTTTTTTCCCTGCTTCATGTAACTTCTTTCTTCCTGCAGTTTAAAGAAACCATTTTATCATTTTATTTCAGGAAGGTAGCACAGAACCAAGTTATGAATCAGAATCAAATCAGAAATGTGGCCATTATTGCCCACGTAGATCACGGTAAAGCGACCCTGGCAGACCAGCTCTTCCTTCAGGGCGGCATGTTCATAAACACCCAGCAGGTGGCGGAGCGTCTTATGGACTCCATGGACTTGGAAAGGTAGCGGGACCATGGCCTCGAAAAACGGCTCATACATGTACCGTAACTGCCATATCAACATCATAGACACTCCTGGGCATGCGGATTTCGGAGGACAAGTGGAGAGGGTCCTGCGAATGGCAGACCGGGCCCTGCTACTGGTAGACGCCCAGGAAGGCCCGATGCCCCTGACTTTTTTTGTGGTCGAAAAGGCCCTGGCAGCCCGTCTTCCCATACTCGTAGTGATCAACAAGATAGACAAACCTGCGGCCCGCCCCGACTGGGCAGTAGATCAGGTATTCGATCTGCTGGCAAGGCTGGATGCCCCTCTGGACTTTCCGGTGGTCTATGCCTCTGCAAAGGAAGGATACGCCCTGATGGAACCGGAAGACGAAGTTACTGCTTCCAACGGGATGGAACCAGTTTCCAAGATGATCGTAAGACACGTCCCCCCTCCATCCGGCGATGGTTTTAAGGATTCCCAACAGTGGTCTCCTGGATTACAGGGCCCAATTCATAACCGATACCTGAGGAATGGGGCTGATGAATTATGTGTTCTCCGAATAGGGGCCTTTTGCCGGCAGCATCCAGAACCGTATAAGCAGGGTGATGGTGGTCAAACAGGACTGCACCACAATAGCCTATGCCCTGTTCAATCTCCAGGAACGGGGCAGACTCTTTGTCAAGCCGGGAGCTAGGGTTTACAGGGGCCAGATCATCGGTGAACATTGCCGTGCTTCAGATCTGGTTGTGAATCCTGCAAAAGGAAAAAACTCACCAACATGAGGGCGGCCGGTTCAGATGATGCGATCATTCTCACCCCTGCTGCAGAGTTGACCCTTGAAGACTACATATCCTATATCAATGATGACGAACTGGTGGAGATCACACCGCAGACCATAAGGCTTCGCAAGAAAAACGACGCCAGGATTAGGGGAT
>DTYO01000060.1 GCA_012961845.1 Thermodesulfobacteriaceae bacterium | reverse complement strand
TTCTATAATTTATAAAATTAGTATTAGTTCGGCTTTTGAAGCGAATAATCTGGGATTATCTATCTCTTCTGATCCAGGAAAGCATACTGTGTTTCTGCTACATAGGTTGAAATACCGTCAACGATTCCTTCGGCGATCCGATCAAGGTAGGAATTATTCTTCAGGCGTTTCTCTTCGGCTTTGTTGCTGATAAAAGATACTTCTACCAGTACTGACGGCATCCTCGCACCGATCAGGACAAAGAAAGGAGCCTGCCTTACACCAAGATCCTTTATTCTGCTGTACTTCTTTCTTAGGTTGCCCACGAGCTGCTTCTGAATACTGCCTGCAAGCCGTGAGGACTCATTGACCTTGGTGTTCTTCATGATGTTGTTCAGGATATTGCGCAGATCTCCCATCCGTTTGGTGGAAGTGGCGTTTTCCAGGGCGGCTACCCGCATTGCCTCCCGGTCAACAGCAAAATTTAGAAAATAGGTTTCTATTCCCCTGGCCCTCCGGTTTGGAGAGGCATTGGCATGGATGGATATGAAGAGATCGGCTTTCTTGGCATTTGCTATTGCCGTCCTCTGTTCAAGAGGAAGAAAGCGGTCTTTCCTTCTGGTAAGTATCACCTGGCAGTTGAGTTCTTTCTTCAGCTTTGTCGCCACTTTTTTTGCGATTTTCAGGACCACGTCCTTTTCTTTCAGACCAGATGGCCCCACTGCACCAGGGTCCTTCCCTCCGTGTCCGGCATCTATTACTATCCTTCCGACACACAGGCCCAGCTGCTGGGCCAGAGATATCTTTTGTGCGCCCTTCTTCCTGGAGCTGCCGGCGGGCTTTTTCTTCCTGGGCGGAGGCGGACAGTAGGTACCCAGCAGATAGTTTTCTCCAAAGGCGTCCACAACTATTCTGAAAGGATCTTCCAGGTAAAAAGCCTTGATCTTTCCTGTTTTTCCAAGATCAAAGACGACCCTGACAGTATCCGGTCTGTATTGGGCCAGGCGGACATTTTTCAGGAGTCCGTCGTTTATCTCTATATTTTTTTTTAGTTTCTTGTCTTTCTGGGCTGGCTTCAGGTCAAGGTAGAATCGCTTGGGGAGTTTTTTGGTCCTGTTTGCAGCAAGGTATCCCTTTTTGAAGGAAACAGGGCCGCTGGCATCTATGACTACTCTGGTATAATCAGATGCGGACCAGTGTCTCACATCTCTGATATGAGCAGGTCGTGATGAAGAAATCCTGGGCGGGACGACCGGAGAATAGGTGGAAGGGCCGCGTTCGCCGCCTGATTTGCTGTAGCTGGCGGTTTTCCGTTTCCGGTCTGGATGCAGTGTCTTGAGCTTTGACCTGGCACTCCGAGCCTGGTCCCCACTAGGGTATTCTGCGATTATCCGTTCCCAGGATTCTCTGGCGAGACGTATCTTGCCGGTACTCTTGTAATAGTCTCCCAGTGTAAGCAGGGCATCGTCTGCCAGATAGTGTTCGGGAAATTTTTCTGCGAGAACCTGGTAACGCTCAATGGATGCATTCAGATCCTTTCTTGATGTTGAATATCCATACAGCTCTCTGTAACAGCGGGCCATCATGTAAAGGGCCTTCGGGGCCACTTTTTCGTCTTCAAAGTATTTGAGATAAACGTGTCTGAACCTGTTTATTACCTGGTTCCAGGCTTTTCTGTCTTTTCGGAGCTTCCGGTTGCTGGCAAGACGTTTGTAACTGGCCATTGCCTGTCTGTAGGATGCCTCGGCGCGGTTTATCTTTGAGGATTGTCTGGCGTATGCAAGATCTGACAGGAGAAAAACCGTAACTGCCAGAATCGTGATCGCAAGGGAGATGCTGAACAGGCCATGGCCGGGCCTGATACTTAGTGGAAAACAGCTCTTATCCATGGGCGCAGCTTCTTTCACAATACCGGCTGTTGAGAATGTCTCAGAAAGATGCAGGGCATTGTTTACCTTTCATCCACTGATTTTTTAAGTTCTGCCAGGATATTCAGGGCCTCGATCGGTGTCATATTATTGACGTCCAATGTCAGCAGTCTGTCTCGAATTTCAGATTCACTGTCCGGTAAAAGCGGGAGAGTCATCTGTTCCACACGGCCTGTTTTGTTCCTGCTGAGCCCGCTGTCCGTTTCCATTTGAATTTCAGCGGAGTGAGTTCTTTCAATCCGGGCTAGTACTTCCTTGGCCTTGTTAATGACCTGAGAAGGGACACCTGCAAGTGCTGCCACCTGTATTCCGTAGCTCCGGTTGGTGGCGCCCTGGACAAGCCGTCTCAGAAAAATTATCTGATCCTCCCATTCTTTAACGGCTATATGCATGTTCCGGACCCCTGGATGTTCGTTGGACAGTTCCGTCAGTTCGTGATAGTGGGTGGCAAACAGTGTCTTGATGCCTTTTTCATCTTTATATAACAGATGTTCCGCCACAGCCCAAGCAATGGAGAGGCCGTCGTAAGTGCTTGTCCCCCTGCCTATTTCATCCAGGATTAACAGGCTCCTGCCGGTGGCATTGTGAAGTATGTTGGCGGTTTCACTCATCTCCACCATGAATGTACTCTGTCCTCTGGCAAGATAATCGGTAGCTCCCACCCTGGTGAAGATGCGGTCTACCATACCTATTTCGGCCTTTTCAGCAGGCACGAAACTTCCCATGTGGGCCATGAGCACAATAAGGGCTGTCTGTCTGAGGACTGTTGATTTCCCGGCCATATTGGGACCGGTAATGATAATCAGCTTGGAATCATCATGGTTGAGCTCAATATCGTTTGGAACAAAACTTTCATGGAGAGTGTGTTCCACCACGGGATGCCTGCCGAGATTTATTGAGACGCTGTCTCCTTTATTAAGGCTGGGCCTGGCATAGTTGTATTTTTCAGCAGTTTCGGCCAGGGCCGCAAGACAGTCCAGTACGGCAAGGGCAGAGGCTGTCTTCTGTATGCGTACTGCGGCAGAGGCCGTTTTTTTTCTTACTTTCTGGAAAAGTTCGTATTCTAGATTGAGCCTGTCTTCTTGGGCGGTGAGTATCCTGGATTCAATTTCCTTGAGTTCCGGAGTTATGAATCGTTCTGCACCGACCAGGGTCTGTTTTCTTATATAGTCTTCGGGGATTTTGTCAAGCTGACCTCTGGAGACTTCTATGTAGTAGCCGAAGACCCTGTTATAACCGATTTTGAGTTTGGCAATCCCTGTCTTTTCCCGTTCCCTCGATTCGATGCCTGCAAGAAAAGATCTTCCATCTCTCTGCAGGTGTATCAGCTCGTCCAGGTCACTGTTGAACCCTTCCTTAATGAGGCGTCCTTCCCTGAGAACTGCAGGGCAGTCCTCCCTGATGGAAAGGTCTATGAGTTCGACGATATCTTCAAGCGGATCAAGAGACCCGTAAAGGCCTGTCAGGAGGGTAGAGTCTGGACATAGAGCGGACAGGTGTTCCTTGATGGCCGGGATGCGGATCAGGGAATCCTTCAGCCCCAGGAGATCTTTTCCGCTGGCGGTTCCCATGACAGTCCGCGCAGTCAGCCTTTCCAGGTCATATACCCGGCGTAGCCTTTTCCGGAGGGCCGCTCTTGCCGACGGACTGTTCTTGATTGTTTCCAGTGCATCAAGCCTGCCTTCGATTTCCGACAGATCCTGCAGAGGTCGCAGTATCCAGTTGCGCATGAGCCTGCCGCCCATGGATGTTACGGTGATGTCGAGGATCTCCAGCAATGTGCCAGTCCGCCCATAGTCTATGGAGTTACCGACCAGTTCGAGGTTTCTCTTGGTGGCTTCGTCTATAATGAGATGTCTACTGAGGTTGTACGGGGTAAGTCTGCTGATGTGTGAGGTCTCACCCTTCTGGGTTTCAGTTATGTATGCCAGCAGAGCGCCTGCCGCTCCCAGACCTGAACTGAAGCCCGAAAGGCCGAAGCCGTCGAGGGAGAGGATTTTGAAATATTCCATGAGGCCCGAAGCGGCCCTCGATCTGTCGAACCAGATCTCAGGTCTGAAGCTGAAAAAAGCATGAAGAGCCGTCTGCTTCAGCCGGTCAGGGAGATCAGCCTCTCTGAAACTGTCAGGAAGAAGGATTTCAGCAGGTTCCAGCCGGAAAATTTCAGAGAAGGTCTCGTGTTCAGAAACGAGTTCTGTAACCTTGAACTCTCCAGTGGATAGATCAACATATGAAAGTCCCCACGGAACCTGACTTCCTGCAGGGGCAACGGCAACCAGGAAATTGTTTGTTTTCCCCTCGATACTGCCTTCTGTGGTGATGAGTCCAGGCGTTACAACGCGAACCACTTCTCTCTTGACCAGTCCTTTGGCCTTTTTCGGATCTTCCACCTGCTCGCAGATTGCCACCTTCCTGCCGGCCTGAACCAACCTGGTCAGATAATTTTCCGCCGCATGGACAGGGACACCGCACATGGGTATCTTTTCAGCCTTGTTTTTGTCACGGGAGGTGAGGGTTATTTCCAGAATTCTGGAAGCGATCTCGGCGTCTTCAAAAAACATTTCATAAAAATCACCCATGCGGAAAAAAAGGATTGAGTCAGGGTACATGGCCTTGTTGTCCCAGTACTGCCTGAGCATAGGGGTGTTTTTTTTCTTTT
>DTYO01000059.1 GCA_012961845.1 Thermodesulfobacteriaceae bacterium | reverse complement strand
CCCCTGACAATGCAACAGATTTGGTGAAATCGCGCCCCCCCTTGCGGCTTCAAATACGGAACACTTTTCCGTTGAATTCGCTGCACCTTTTTTGTGCACTTTTTGTCTCACTATATTGCATGTAACATGCTGTAATTTATGCCAATCAGCATTTGTTCGGCTTTTGAAGCGAATAACCCGGGTTAAAGGCTCAGGGAGCACGTATGATGCCATCCGCCCTCTTTATGCAGCACACCGTGATCGCATATATTTCGTCTTGTTGTTCCGAGATCAGTTACAGTTCTCCACTCAGTGCCGGAGAGAATGAAAAATGAGCATACATGCGTCTCATATTCAAAACATCATTCTTTCACCGACCGGAAATCGGCAAAAAGGTCGTTCACTGACAGACACAAAGTAACTTCAGCTCTCCTTCAAGGCAACAACAATCCATGGGCCGGCATCCAGCCTATCTCCGGGAAACAGTGTCGCGAAGGACGGCAGCTACATGGCCGTGCGATGTCCACTA
This sequence comes from Thermodesulfobacteriaceae bacterium, assembly GCA_012961845.1. Taxonomy (GTDB): domain Bacteria; phylum Desulfobacterota; class Dissulfuribacteria; order Dissulfuribacterales; family UBA3076; genus DTYO01. The sequence goes on along the minus strand of DTYO01000059.1, from coordinate 13,292 downwards.
TACAGAAATACATATCGCCTATTGAGCTATGGGGGAAAATGCATTTTATTGATTGATAATTCCATATTTCCGGCAGAGTGACTGTACAGAAACAGCTGAGATATCCATTCACCGGGACAGGCACAGGACAGGACACCATCCTTCATGACTATCGATGAATCATAGAACATCTTCTTCCGGCACTGAACTCACCCTCAGGGGACGAATAGAGCGAGTCACCTATGCATCGCTTGATACGGGTTTTGCCGTTCTGAGAGTACGCCCGCCCAGAGGAGCCCGCTTTACTGCAACAGGACACGTGGCAGAACTGCTCAACCAGGCAGGTCTCGAAGGCACTGAATTCCAGTTTTCAGGTACTTGGACAGTAACAAAATACGGCAGGCAGTTCGCTTTTTCCAGCTGCCGCCTTGTGGGCAGCGAACTGCTCTTTTTTCTGTCCAAAGTTGTGAAAGGACTGGGTAAAAAACTGGCTCGGCAACTCATAGACGACTATGGAGAAAAGGAACTGGTCAGGATCCTGGATCAGGAACCGGAAAAACTGCTGCAGGTAAAAGGTATCAAGGACAAGAGGCTGACTCTTATAAAACGCTCATGGCACAAACACAGGAGTCTCCGCTCCCTGGCAGAGTATCTTTCAGGACATGGAGGAAAGATCACCCCCAATCTCCTGATCAGAATATACAATCACTTCGAGGACCAGGCCCTGGATACTGTCAGAAAAAACCCGTACAGCCTCACGGAAGTCAGAGGTATCGGCTTCAAGACCGCTGACAGGATAGCCCTCGGACTGGGAATAAAACCTGATTCGCCCGAGAGGATACGTGCTGCTGTAACCCATGTTCTGGTCCATGCCGCTGAAAACGAAGGACACTGCTATCTTCTGGAAGACAGGTTCCTTGAAATGGTCCAGGAAATACTCTCTTCAGAAGACATAAAACCTGACAAGTCTCTCATTCACGCTGTACTCCAGCCAATGGTCCTTGAAGGCATTCTGGTTCAGGGCCATGCCGGAGAATTTGGACTGGCTTCATATAAATACATGGAAGATTGGCTGAAAGACTTCGCTCAGACCCGTTCGGAAGGGACGGAAAGACCGGTCATATCACAGGCAATGGCAGAAAATTTCATAGAAATGTTTGAAGACCGGAGCGGTCTCAGCTTTGCACCGCAGCAGAAGGAAATCATCCTCAGAGTTGCAACAGAGCCTAGGGTGATATTCGGTCTAGCAGGCTATGCCGGCACTGGCAAGACCACTGTCTGCAGGGCCATACTCGACCTGCTCTCGGCCCATTATGTTGACGGCAACAAAATAGTCTGCTGCGCTTTTACCGGAATGGCATCAGCCAGGCTCAGGAAGACCACCGGATTCGATGCCTTTACCATACACAGCCTGCTGAAATACAAGGGTACCGGTAAATTTGAACATGGTCCTGACAACCCTCTGCCCTACAAGGTAATTGTGCTGGACGAGGCATCCATGGTAAACCTGCCGCTTTTTTTCAGGCTTGCCAGGGCGCTCTTGCCTGAAACCCTGCTGCTTCTTGTGGGCGATCCAGCCCAGCTGCCTCCGATAGGCGCCGGCAACGTGTTTGGCGACATGTTGAACGCCGGATTGATCCCGGCAGTACACCTCACCCGTATCTACCGCCAGAGCGAAGACAGTGTACTCACCCTGTTTGCCAATGATATACGCCGGGGAATTGTGCCTGACGGAATCGATAGGCCAGGCTGGAAAGACTTCTCGTTTGAAAGGATAGAAAAACACAACATCTATGCCCTGAAAAAAGGCCGGACAGAAAAGGAATTGAGGACTCTCAGAGAAGAAAACAACCAGGCTATACTCGACCGAATCCTCGAACACGCCAGAGACTACCGGGACAGGCTGAATCATCCTATCTGGGAATTTCAGATCCTCACACCCATGCGGGTGGGGCAGCTCGGCACCGAAATTCTGAACAATCTTCTTCAGGACATCATGAATCCTTCCAGTGTGAACAGCGGCATAGCCAAAGCCGGGATCTCCATAAGAGAGGGAGACAAGGTGGTTCATCTTCAGAACAGGGACATGCAGGTAATGCCTTGGGATGAATTCATCCGCCTCGGAAAACAGTTCAGCTCAGAGGGATACAGACGCGTTTTCAATGGCAACGTAGGGCTTGTCACCAGGATAGACCCTGAAGCCGAAGAGTTTTATGTGGTATATCCTGAAAGGGTGGTAGTGGCGTATGATTTCGATCACATTGGCGACATAATTGAACTAGCATATGCCTTGACCGTCCACAAGGCCCAGGGCAGTCAGTACAGAATCGTTGTTATCCCCCTGACAAATTCCCACTTCATAATGCTGAACAACAAGTGGTTTTACACGGCTGTAACTAGGGCTGAAAAAAAAGTTTATCTGATCGGACAGTCGTATGCCCTGAAAAGGGCCTGCACCAACATGCAGGGTGTCCAGAGGCAGACCTGGCTGGGTCTGCCTGCGTCAGGAGCGGCATAGTCTCTGATCACGGGAGGCTGCTTCAGAACTAAGGACCTCACCCCGGATTGTTGGGTCAGCGTTTCTGCCAAAGATGCAGAGCAGAAAAGGCTCGGACGCACCTTAATACTTTAGACCCAAGCAATGCAGCAGATCCGGCAACTTGCGGATCCATTGTGGCTTCAAACGCCGAACCTATCTTCATCGAATTCGCTTCAGCTTCCCAGTGCGGTTTATGATTTACCTTAATCTGTTGATCAGAGACGAATCGATCCGGCCACGGTTGCATTCGAAGCCATATGGGACATAGACCGGATATCGATGCTATGTAACGGGCTTTTTCGCCTCCGCGTTTTCTCCTTTAAACGGTTCTGCGGAATAAAGCAGAGTTTCTTCCGTCCCTTCTGAATCCGCCTTTTCCGCTGTTACGCCTGCGATGAAGCGGTCCTGCAGGACTGCAAGACCGCAAATCCTACGTCCCAGGCATGGTGAAACCGGATCAAGAGAGTATCCCCGACCGTTCCAGGTCAGCCCCATCAGTGCGTCACATCCTCCGGAAACAGCGGTATCAGCTCTGCCGTGCAGGAAAATGACACCTGAACCTGTTTTCAGTACTGAGCCTGGTATAAATTCGATGACCTGCCCTTTCCCCTCTGAAAATTCTGCCACCGGCTGCTGCCCCGACCACACAAGCGTCCCCATTTCGTATATCCTGATTCTGCCATCCTGGCCTACGGTACATATCTCCTCTATCCCGTTACCGTTTAGATCTTCCCAGCATGTCCGCAATACTGAAAAGCCGGCAGGCAGATCCAGTCTTTCTCTGTAGCTGATTCCTTCAGGGCCATAATTCAGCAAAAATACATTTGAACCAAACAGCGTATCTCCGTTGAAACTCTGTCCGAGAAGGGACTCTCTGGCCCCGTCTCCATCCATGTCAACAAAGGCGAGCCACAGGTTGATCTCACCCTGCACACAATACAACCTGCCGTTCGAATACCTGAGCAATACCGAACGCATGCCGACTTTTTCGAGAATTATATTTACTGCAATCCACCCGTCTGAACGGTCTACTGAAAAACCCGCCGGCCAGCCTGCACCGGCGAAACCAAATACAGCCCCACTCCCCTTGTTCCTGAATGGATGAATATACAGGGCTGATGAAAGCAAACAGACTATTTCCGTCCTTCCATCCTGATCGACATCGGTTACGTCTATCTGAACAGCAGGTACCGGCAGCCTGCCCACAATCTTCATGTTTGAAAAATCAAATTCATAACCAGAAAGCGCGGACCTGCCACCGGGACCATCCATTTCCATAAGATCATACGGCTGGACATCGGCGTTTTTCTTCCCTTTCGAGCTGCCTGTGCACTGATTATATTCATGAATGAGCGACATCCCCGGCCCATAGACCTTGAGCCCGTCAGGTCCCAGCAGGAAGAGCAGGTTTACCCCCAGTGTTTCCGTGGACAATGGACGGGAAAGAGGCTGGATAATGCTGTCGGTGCTCACCCATATGAGATTGGGTAGTCTTCCTCTCAGTTCTTTACCGAATTTACGCGATTCCAGCTGGGCGGACCTGGCCGTAAACACCGCCGTGACATCCTTGAAGCGCATGGCAGGCTGGCCAACAATTATTGCATTCTCTCTGGATATTAACTGACAGACAGATGATTTTTTTTTCAGCTTGATAACCTGAACTGTGGCAACCTTCTCTTTCAGGTGACCGATCAGTCTGCCGGTCCCGGAAGCCTTTACCGGGGCTCCCGCGGAATATATCTGGAATAAATCGCCGGAACTGATTCCGTGTTCCTTCCCTTTGTTCAGGACTACCCAATCATGGCCTAGCCCTGAAACCATTGCAGGAATTGGGGCGAAATCACTGAGCAACCGTTCACAAGGATCATCCCTATGAACACCCGCATAGCCTGAAATCGCTTGCAGAATAAAATAAACTGAAAAAATACAGACAACTTCATAAATGGAAGACACATTACCCATATCCGGCACAAAAAAGCCCTCACCAAACAGGCAAGGGCCATAATCATTCTCTCAGCTTGTGATTTTCGAAGAAGAACTGCTATACACAACCTGTAGGCTTGGGAAGACCGGCCATCTTACAGGCTCCCTTGCCGGGTCCGGAAGGGAACAATTCATAAATTTTCTTCAAGGGATAACCGGTGGTTTTGGAAAGAATACGCACCATTGGAGCAATACCGTTCTTCTTGAAATAATCCTGAAGGATATTAATGACCTTCCAGTGATCATCGGTCATCTCGGTGATACCTTCCTGCTCCTGTACATACTCTACCCACTCATTGCTCCATTCTTCCATTCCCTTTACCAGGAAACCGTCTTCATCAACTTCGAAGGTTTTCCCTTTGAATTCTACCGTAGCCATGCTTTCCTCCTTTTAAGATTATTGCCTTTTTTAATTCTTTTATAGATTACGAAATTAAATACCGTTCATACTATAACGTGAAATCTTTGTCAAGGAACCGGACGCCCTGTCTCAATAAAAAATATTCTGCAATTTCCTCAAACATTACACCGTATTACACACATTCAATCGGCCAACAAACAATAAACATTGAATAGTCATTCAGTTTTTTGCTCGGTTTTCAAGGCCTCCATATGCTCTCTTGCCCATTCAAGTTCGGAATCCAGCTCCAAGGCCATCTCATACCACTGCAACGCCGCCTCTCTCAGACCAAGCTTACGCAGGTTGCTGGCTATATTGGCATAATCAATACCTGACCCGGGATCTATATTGATTGCCTGTTCAAACGCCTCTATGGCCTTCAAATGGTCTCCCATCCTGTAATAGCAATAGCCGAGTAGATTATGGATCTCCTTGAGCCCCGGACTGGCATCCCTGGCAGAGCAAAGTTCCTCAACAGCCCTGCTGAAGTCTTCCATTTCCTTATAGCATACGCCTCTGTGACACAATATGCTGCCGGTTTCCTCTGCCCCAGGGTTTCGATCCATAGCCTTTTCATACCATTCAAGGGCTTCAGCGTAATTACCAAGAGACTCGAATACATGTCCAGTATAGAATGCAACATCAGGACGCCCCGGATATACCTCGTCGATCAACTTCATTTTGTCCAGGGCGGCATATCCTTTCTCTGCAGATGCCACCCGGGCACAGTGAAAAGGAAGATCGATCTGTCTTGTCCTGTCTCTGAAATGGTTCCCAGGGATGACCGCATATACTACAGGAACTCCAAGTCCGGGGTGAGTTACGTCTATCAGATAAGGCTTCAAGCCTGATTCCGTCAGAGCCCTGCACATATTGACCACCTCAATCCTGAAATTTTCAGAGCTGCAGTCAGGCATGGATTCCAAGGATATCTCGTCAGAACTCTCCAACACATACGCAGCCTCTCCAAGACTGGAAAATTTGGGCAGGCCGCTCTCCAGATATTCTCCCTCCGTGTCAAAATCTCCTGCAAGCTGCGCTATTTCCGTCAGGGCCCTTACTGCGGCTCGGGCTGGATCAGGTGCAGTACCTGCAGTATAGACTATTTCGCTCCGATCAGGCCAGGTGGACGGATCCCAGGCAATGGCTCCGACTGTGGGAATTCCAAGCCCGAGGGAAAAGTCTTTCAGGATCACATTGATATCAAGCGCCCTGAACCTGTCAACAAGCTCTTTCACCACAGGATCGCGGAGTGAATCCGACCTGATTGTGGGAGTCGTCAGCCTTCCATAGGTAATCACGGAGCAGACATGACGCTCAACCACCTCGGAGATGGCTTGGACAGCTGCTTCAGCAAGGGAATTTCCGGAAGCAGAACCATTATATTCGTTTATGGGCCAAAACCATGAAAAAGGCAGCCACCTCGACTGATGGTCAGCCGGTCGAAGGGCCTCAGTCCACTCCATGTTAATGGCATTTATAATAGGATCAGCATCTGAGACAGCAGGATCATCCTGTTTCCAGACGTGAAGAGCCTTTATCATTTCGCTGACAGCGACTGTACGGGCTTTGATGTCCACCCGCGAACATATTCTCTTCTCCCTTTCTCTGACAAAATAAAAAAGGCTGAAACGTTCTACAAGTTCCATGACAGCACTGGCTTCAGCCTGAGCAGCCGTCACCCCCTTCCCCATCTGTTTATGGGTTCCGGTAAGACGACTGATGGAAGGTGCATACCTGCTGACATATACAGGTATTCCAAGTCTGCCTTTATCGATCCTTTCGGTTGCCTGGAGAACAGGCACATCCAAACTGCCGAGACGCGTGCGGACCCATGCAAGAGTCTCGGAAGGGGCCATTACTTTATCTACATCTCTGCCTGACTTCTTGAAGCTATCTTCCAGCAAAATCATAATACATTACACCGGACTGAAACAAAAAAACCAACATGGGTCTGCCCGATCCCCCGCAGGCCCCGCTAATCTATGAATGTCTTGAGCGCCTCATCTACCAGATGCTCTGCCTCGAACCAGTCCTGCCTGTCCCAGCCGTGCGCCATCCCTCTTTTCTCAAAAAGGGAATAGGCAACACTGTCTATCCAATCTTTCCTAGTCTGTTCGGTTTTCTCATCCAGAAACAGAACGCTGACTATTTCGGTGCCCGGCCCTCCCACTATCTGGACCCCGAGCACGGGATTTAAGGCATCCTTGTCCTGCAACAGGTAAAGTGCTCTGGGCACCGTTACCATATGGACCATATGGGCCACACTGTCTGCCGAAATTCCTCCCAGATATATTCCAATGTTTCGGGCATCGGGATCATAAGAAAGCCCGGCGAACGGCATTCCCGGCTCCCCGGCCAGGACACTGTCTCCAATGAGCAGAGTCGCCCTCCTGAACTGGTTCTGCCTGTTGAAATCTCTTACGAAGCCTGCCCAGTCTCTCTTCAACATGCGCATTTTTCTCAAAGCCATATCCCTGTTCCTCCGCAGAAAAAACGGCACATTGCACAACTTCCGACATATTCTCCGCATTTTAGGGCGCCTCTGAAATCTGTTCTTTTGCCCCACAACCCTGTTGGCTGCAAAAAATAATCTCGAAATATCACTAATATGTCTGCGGTTATTTTGCCTGTCCGCCTTGTTCAGGACCAAAATTCCTAATTTTTAGAGGCACCTCTATTATAATAGCATATTCATTCAGTTTACAGGATCATAGTGAGAAAACACCATGCTGAACGTTCCCCTGCCCTGAGTAATGGACCGCAGATTCGTCGAATAACCAAACAGCCTAGACAGTGGAGCCACGGCCTTGACAACCTGGACCGGACCCCTGGGCTCTATGTTTTCCACCCGGCCGTTGCGGACATTGAGGTCCCCGATCACTTCTCCCATGAAATCCTCGGGAAGGGTAACCTCCAGGCGCATCATTGGTTCCAGGAGTATGGGGTCCGCCTGGGTACACGCCTCTCTGAGAGCCATCGATGCCGCCGCCCTGAACGCCACATCAGTGGAAAGCCCCTCCTCATATACCGCATCCCTCAAAACCACCCGGACATCTATGAGGGGAAATCCCTTGACCACTCCGCTCTCGAGACTGTTGCGCAGTGTTTCAATGATGAGTTCCTGGTAACCCTCGGGCAGGACATCGGGCGGAAGTTCACTGATGATTTCATGCCCAGAACCTCTTTCCCTGGGAGATACTTCAATGGACACCTCGGCAACCTGCCTGCCTCCCCCTATTTCTCTGTCGAATCGTTCTGTCAGAGTCACCGCCTTCTGGATGGTCTCCCTGTACACCACCTGTGGTTTTCCAACGGTGACAGGTGCCTTGAACTCTCTTAGCAGTCTCTGAACCAGTACGTCCAGATGCAGTTCTCCCATGCCCGATATGATTGTCTGTCCGGTTTCATCGTCAAATCTCACCCGAAAGGTTGGATCTTCCTCGGACAGTTTTTTCAGGGACACCTCTATTTTCTCCTGGTCGGCTATAGTCTTGGGCTCGACAGCCACGGAAATAACCGGCTGATACGTCTCAATGGGCTCCAATAGGACGGGATGTTCCCGGTCGCAGAGGGTATCCCCGGTTACCGTGTTCTTAAGCCCCATCACGGCGACGATGTCCCCGGCCTCGGCCTCCTTGACCCTTTCTCTCTTATTGGCGTGCATCTGCAGGATCCTGGCCGTTTTCTCCTTCAGGCGTCTGCTTGCATTCCAGACCTCCTTTCCTGCCTTCATGACTCCGGAATACACCCGGACATATGTCATCTTCCTGCCCTGATCCATCTGCACCTTGAATGCCAGCGCAGACAGCGGGCCTTTGCTACTGTTTGGGCGCTCCTCGACTTCCCCTGTCTCCGGATTTGTACCTTTCACCGGCGGAACATCCCCGGGGCTGGGCAGATATTTCCCAATAGCATCCATGACCGGCTGGACACCCTTATTTTTCAGCGCGGAACCGCAATAAACAGGAACCCCCATGAGTTCTATACATGCCTTTCTTAATGATCTGTCCAGATCCTGCCTGCTTATAGGCTCTTCACCCAGATATTTTTCCATTATATCATCATCCACTTCGGAAAGAGCCTCCAGCAGGCTCTCTTTGGCGCTAAACACATATTCCTGCTGATCTTCCGGAACCGGCAGTTCTGTAAAGTCGGCCCCCTTCGTGGCTTCATCCCAGACCAGAAGTTTCTCGCGGATGACATCAAAGACCCCCTGAAAGGTATCTTCTGCACCATAGGGAACAGTGAGAATCAGGGGATGAATCCCTAGGCGATCCTTCATCTGCTCTACGACCCCGAGGAAATCAGCCCCCAGACGGTCCATCTTGTTGATAAAGGCCATCTTGGGGACACGGTATTTGTCCGCCTGGTGCCATACGGTCTCTGACTGGGGCTCCACCCCCCCTACTGCACAGAATACTCCAACGGCACCGTCCAGAACCCTGAGCGATCTCTCCACCTCTATGGTGAAATCCACATGCCCGGGGGTATCTATAATGTGTATCTCACTTCCCTTCCAGAAACAGGTGGTCACAGCAGAAGTAATCGTGATGCCCCGTTCCTGTTCTTCGGGCATCCAATCCATTGTTGCCTGCCCGTCGTGGACCTCCCCAATTTTGTGTGTTTTTCCACTGTAGTACAGTATCCTTTCGGTCAAGGTGGTCTTGCCGGCATCTATATGGGCAATTATTCCTATGTTTCGAATCCGGCTTATCCTGTCTTTGGCAGCCATGGTAAATTCCTCATTCGGCACAAACAATTTTCAGAAAAACGATCATCCCGTAACAGAGCGGGCCAAACGCACTGAGCAGGTTCGGGTAAATCATCAGACCGGACAGGTCAACAGATCCTGCTCCAGGAAACGCAAAATATCTGCCGGTCATTGACAAAAGGTAACCGATCTATTTAACAAAAAGCATTCATTCACACAACATGGAAAAACCACGCAGCAGAATCATTGGAATTCCCAATCCGGCTGTCTTTTCTGGGAACCATATTTTCAGCATACTGCCATTCCGTACCGGCTGATTGGTTATTTCAGCATTTTTCAGTACTTTTGAATTTCCCTGGAGGTAACATTGGCAAAAACCACCAAAACCGTAATGGACATGAAAGGCATGGACAGGGCACTGACCAGGATGGCCCACGAAATAGTAGAACTCAATAGAGGTGTGAAAAACCTCGCCCTGATCGGAATCAGAACAGGCGGCGTACCGCTGGCTGAAAGACTACAGCAGCGGATTGCTGCAATTGAAGGGGTCATGCCTCCTGCAGGTATACTGGACATAACCCTGTACAGGGATGACTGGAGCACCCTGAGCCAGCATCCTATCATAAGAAAGACGGAAATCGACTTTTCTGTTGACGACAAGATCCTGGTCCTGGTTGACGATGTACTGTATACAGGGCGCACCATAAGGGCAGCCCTCGATGCCATAACGGACCTGGGCAGACCCGCAAGGATCGAGCTTGCCGTCCTGGTGGACAGGGGAAGACGGGAACTGCCCATACAACCTGATTTCACAGGGCTTTCACTGCAGACATCCAGACAGGAACATGTAAACGTCTATCTCAATGAAATTTCAGGCAGAGACGAGGTGGTACTTGAAACGTGATTGAAAGACCATCGCTTACAGAACAGACAGGCAGCAGGCCTGCCGTGCCGCTGGGGATAACCATGGGGTGTCCTGCGGGTATAGGCCCGGAAATCATTGTAAAGCTGTTTGAAAAACACACGGATTTTCTGCATTATCCCCCGGCTGCAGTCCTGGGGGACATGAACATCCTCAGGAAGGCCTCGCAGGCAGCAGGGACAGGCATCCGCCTCAGGGAATGGCGCCCTGGAGCCCCCCTACAGCCCGGAGTTATCAATGTCTGTCCGGTAACAGAACTCGATATTTCGGCCGTCCGGTGGGGCCGGGCCAGCCCTGTCACGGGCAGGGCGTCTTTCCTTTACATAGAACAGGGAATAAAATACTCCATGAACGGATCCCTTTCAGGTATCGTCACCGCGCCTGTCAGCAAAACAGGCCTCAGGCTCGCCGGCATCGACTACCCGGGCCATACCGAGATATTTGCAGACCATACCGGGTGCAGTCGGTACGCCATGATGATGGCAGGCGACAAACTGAGAGTGGTACTGGTGACCATTCACCTGCCGATCAGAGACGTCCCAGGCAGAATAAGCCTGGAAAACATCCGCCGGACAATAGAGATCACTGCGTCTGCACTGAAATGGGATTTCTGTATCCCCGCCCCATCCATCGCCGTCGCCGGACTCAATCCCCATGGAGGTGAAGGGGGCATGTTCGGAACAGAGGAAGCCGATATCATCGCACCTGCCATAGAGGAAGTCCGAAGATCCGGCGTGGATGCCAGCGGCCCCTTTCCTCCGGACACGGTATTCTATCAGGCAGCCGCAGGCAGATTCGATGCGGTAATATGCCAGTACCACGACCAGGGTCTGATACCCTTCAAGCTCCTGCATTTCAAGGACGGCGTCAATGTAACCATTGGACTTCCGTTAGTCAGGACTTCCGTGGATCATGGAACCGCATACGACATTGCCGGACAGGGAACAGCAGACTGTTCCAGCCTTGAGGCAGCCCTGATCCTCGCAGGACGGATCGTTGACAACCGCAGACATCTGGCAAACAGTGATACCATGGAGGCCGTGCATTGAAGACCGCTCAACAGCCATCTTCAGGATATCAGCCTGTCGTTGAAATAAGAGATCTGGTAAAACGGTTCGGGACACGAGTGGCCGTTAACAGATTGAGCTGCTCCATCTGTCCGGGAGAATGCCTAGGCCTGCTGGGGCCAAACGGAGCAGGCAAAACCACCACTATCCACATGATCCTGGGCCTAGTCCGCCCTACATCCGGAAAAATCCGGATCCTCAATGAAAATGTTCCTGAAAAACTGCGGCATGTAAAGATGAGGATAGGCGTATCGCCACAGGCAGACAACCTGGACCCGGATCTCAGTGTACTTGAGAACCTCCTTACATACGCATCATATTTCAGAATAAAACGCTCTACCGCATTGAAAAGGGCGAAAGAACTGCTGGGTTTTTTTGCCCTGCAAAACCGCAGCAGTGACATCATCCAGCACCTCTCGGGAGGTCAGCGCAGGCGGCTGCTCCTTTCAAGGGCCCTGATCAATGACCCTGAACTGCTGATACTGGACGAACCCACCATTGGTCTCGACCCCCAGGCACGCCATCTCATATGGGAACGACTGGAAGCGTTGAAGTCAAAAGGCACCACCATGCTTCTCACCAGTCACTACATGGAAGAGGTATCATATTTGGCTGACAGAGTCATGATCATGGCAGAAGGGCGGGTAATCGCTCGGGGAGAACCTGAAGAGATGGTGTTACAAAGTGTAGGCAGGGATGTTTATGAAGTGGTGAACGGACGGGAAAGTCTGGATGCCCTGGAAGAAGCGCTTGAGTCGTGCAATGTAAAGACGGAACGTACTGCCGACCGCCTGTTCATCTACACTGTGGAGCCGTGTCCGGATCTTGATACCATGGCAATAAGATATCGCAGGGTAACCAAGAGACCCGCCACCCTGGAAGACCTTTTTTTAAAACTTACAGGCAGAACTCTGAGAGAAAACTAACTCGCATAGGCTTATGGGACTTCTTTTTTTCAAGGTATGGCTGAGAAATGCCAGAGTATGGCGCAAGCACATGAGAGCCAGTCTGATCGGAAACCTGGGCCAGCCCTTCCTGTTCCTTCTGGCCATGGGCTACGGCCTTGGGAGGACGATACCCGAAATCGAGGGCCTGACATACCTGCAGTTCATTGCACCCGGCCTGGTTTCATCTGCAGTTATGTACAGCGGTGCTTTTGAGACCACATACGGCTCATATACAAGACTCTCCACTCAGCATACCTACGAGGCAATCCTGATGACCCCTGTCAGCGTGGAAGAGCTGGCACTGGGAGAAGTCTTCTGGGGAGCCACAAAAGGCCTGATTTCGGGCATGATAATGCTGGCAGTCATGCCGTTTTTCGGTGTGCTTCCATCGTTCTGGACACTTGCACTGATTCCTGTCCTGTTCCTGGCCGGGGTGCTCTTTGCGTCGCTGGGCCTGATAATGACAGCTCTTGCCGCTAATTACGAATTCTTTAATTACTCCACATCGCTGTTGATTACCCCCCTGTTCCTCTTTTCAGGGATATTCTTCCCCGTTGAAGCCATGGGGACAGTAGCCCGCTGGATAGTCCTTTCTCTTCCCCTAACCCATGTGGTAAAACTTTCCCGGATGCTGTGTTACGGTCACATCTGCCAGGGCTGGTCGCCCAGTCTGGCCATTATAGCCTTTTACACCTCTGTCTTTACATGGATGGCGGTAATACTGATAAGACGGAGGCTCAT
>DTYO01000058.1 GCA_012961845.1 Thermodesulfobacteriaceae bacterium | reverse complement strand
GCTTGGCTTTATGAAATAGATGGAAAATATCAAGGCCATGGCCGCCAAGGCCTTTTCTCCGCCTGACAGGAGGTTGAGGTACCTGATGCCCTTTCCAGGCAGACGGACCATGTAGTCCAGACCGGATTCGAGCACGTTATCCGGCGATGTTAGGACAAGTTCGGCATTGCCCCCCTCGAACAGCAGCGGAAACACCTCGGAAAGACTCCTGTTGATCAGTTCCAGGGATTCTCTGAGTTTTTTCCTGCAGGTCCGGTCAATCCTTCCTATGGCCTTTTCCAGATCTTTCATGGATTCCAGGAGATCGTCCCTCTGGGAATTGACAAAAGACCACCTCTCTTCAAGGGCCTTGAATTCCTGAACAGCCCCCAGGTTGACAGGGCCGAGCCTTTCGATCTTTGCTGCTAGTTTCCGGGTCTCTTCACTGGCTTCTTCCGTATTGAAGGATTCAGGATACCACTGCCTGAAATACTCCCGGAGGTCTTTCCGCCAGCGTTCCCAGGCGGCCTTCCGAATGTGGTTGAGCTCCTGTCCTGCTTGGGTAATGGAGATTTCATTTTCATGGAGTATTTTTTCAATGCGTCTTGTCTCGGCGTTGTACTGCCTGTGTGCGGCCTGCAGTTCCTTGAGCTCATGCTGCAGTTTATCATACCCGTTTTCAGACGTCCTGATACCTTTTTCAAGGGAAATGGTTTCACTCTCAAGGGTGCTTATCCTGTGTTTAAGGTCCTGGATCGTTTTTGTTCGGTCTCTGACTGACGCCTCCAGTTCATCCATGCCGGCAGCCAGTTCTCCGTGTTCCCGGACAGTCCTGTCCCTGGCCCGGGCCAGTCTTTTCCGCTCCCTCTGTTTTTCTTCCAGCCATGCCTGTTTCCTTGCACATTCGATCCTGGCGGATTCCAGCGCCTCCCTTCTCCTGGCAAGTACACCATTCTGCTGCCTGAGGGCCGCTTCCCGGCCCTTGATGTGACCTTCAGCCTCTATCCTGGCCTCATATGCGTGCTGGATCTTCTCTTCCGTTTCTTCAAGGGCTATTTCGACGTCCAGGAGCTCTTCTCTTGATTCTTCCTGCCGGTATTCGAGGTTCTTTACTCTGTCTTCGCAGGTTTCGATCTCACGGGTCAGCCTGTTACTTTCCGTGTCCAGACGGTTCAACCTTTCGCGGGACGCCTTTGCCCCGGCCATGGCTGCGCTGAGCCTGTCCGAAGCCATCGAAAGCCTGTTCCCGATGCTCTCCTCTTCACTGCGGAGTTCTTCGGATTTTGCCTGGAGAGAGGCCTCGAGGTCCGAGAGCCTTGAAATTTCTGCCTTCCGGACCAGGATTCCACCGGATGCTTTTCCTCTGCCGGGAACAACCACTTCGCCCCAAGGATGGATTATCTCGCCTGCCGCAGTGACAAAATGACTTCCATCCCTTTCCCCGGCCAGGCATTTCAGTGCTTCAACCGGATTGTCAGCCATGTGCCACCGGGCAAGCAGTCTCGAGAGTACCCTTTCGGCTGGGGGCCTCCCCCTTACGACAGTCTGCAGGCTGGTCTCGGACGGAGCGTCTCCGGTGCCGGAACATGCTTCCGCAATTATGATGTCGGCCGTCCCCCTGACCTTTTCCGCAATGGCTGCAGCTATCCGTTCATAATCCTCGATGCTCCCTACCAATACAGCCTGGATACTTTCTCCGAGGGCGGCTTCCACGGCCCGCTCCCATCCCGGTTCGACATCGAGATAGTCAGCAAGTATTCCCATGGACCGGCTGAAGGAGTCGAGGATGAACCTGGTGGCCTGGCTGCAGCCTTCACCCGATGACTCTATGTCCCTGAGCGTTCTCAGCCTGGTCCTGCACGCTGTCAGCTCAGAATCCACATCTCTGCACTTCCGGTGCAGGATATCAGCCTCTTCCCTGAGATTCTTCAGTTCCGCCTCCAGAATTTTTTGTTCGTTCATCAGGCGGTTCAGTCCGGCGCTCTCCTGTTCATGTTTTCCACCCAGCTCTTTCAGCTTCGTTCTGCCGGTCTCGATTCCGGAGGCAAGTTCTTCAAATTCGTCTTTCAGCCCAGAAAGGACCACTTGGAGCCTTTTCTTTCGGTCCTTCAGACCTTTTCTTCGGCCATCCAGTTTGGCGTGGGCCGCGGCCGCGTCCACCAGTATCACCTTGTAATCTTCCAGGGAAGCGGTGATCATCTCCCTGGACTGTTCGGCTTCTTCTATGGATCTCCGGCACTGCTCCGTCCGCTGCTCAAGCTGGAGCAGTTCCTGCCGGCCGTTGTCCACGTCCTTTTGCAGTGCATGATGCTGGTGAAGGAGTTTTTTCTGTTTTTCAGCCAGGTCGGCCATGGTTCGGGCAGCCGACCTGAGACGGTTGTCTTCCTCTATCAGCGCCTTCTCGAGCTGGGAAAGCCGGCTGGCGAGAGTTCTGAGAGTTTGCTGGGCCCGACTGTATTCTTTTCGGGATTCCGCAAGGAAACTGCTGTTTTCCAGGATTGCCAGCTCTGTTTTTTCGATCTGGCTCCCGGCGACCGATCGGGCCGCCTGGACCCTGCCCAGTTCTGTCTGGATCGATTTCCTCTTTTCCCTGTGGACGGCCAACCGGCTACGGAGCTCTTTCCACGAAAAGGCCGACAGCGCCTTTTCCAGGGTTTCCTGCTGTTTTCTGAGTTTTATGAACCGTTCAGCTTTTTTTGCCTGTCTTGCAAGCTTCTTTCTCTGACGGTCTATTTCGGAGAGCAGGTCTTCCACCCTTTCCAGGTTGCGGCGGGTCTGCTCCATGCGTTTTTCCGCTTCTATGCGTCTGGTCTTGTACCTTGAGATTCCGGCCGCCTCTTCTATGATGGAACGACGTTCCTGGGAGGTCATTTCTACAAAAGACCCTACCTGACCCTGGTCCACTATGGAATATGCTCTGGTGCCGGCTCCGGTATCCATGAACAGATAGTGGATATCCTTGAGCCGGGCCGATTTACCATTGAGCCTGTACTCGCTATCTCCTGACCTGTACAGCTTGCGGATTATCTCTATCTCGGGCAGGTCAGCCAGCTCCGGAGGCAGTGAGCAGCCATCGTCGTTTATGATCTTAAGCCTGACTTCCGCCAGGGCGGCCCGGCTGCCCTTGCTGCTGCTGTAGAGGACATCGTTCATGTTTCTGGCCCGCAGCATCCGTGGACTCTGTTCTCCCAGGACCCACCTGAATGCATCCACTATGTTGGATTTGCCGCAGCCGTTGGGGCCGACTATGGCCAGAATCCTGCGGCTGAACCGGATTCTGGTGCGGGATGGAAAAGATTTAAATCCGGAGATGGTTAAAGAAGTGAGCTGCATGATCCCGGAAGTGTCGATTACTTCTGTCTGATATCCCACAGCTTCAGCTGCAGGCGCTTCCTGCCCCTCCATTCATTGAAACACGGGATACAGGCTATTTCGAATTCGTCCCAGGAAAGGCCGATCTTGTCGCCGTGTCCCCATCCGACCAGCTCCAGTTCTCCGGGAGGTATCAGGATGTCCTCGGGAGCGTCAGGGCCAAGGGTGAGCTTGAGGTGTCTCCGGCCCACCACGGCGGACCTTTTTACAGTGAAGTTGTGGATCGCGAAAAGGGGTTCAGGATATCCGTGGCCGAAAGGTTCAAGCTGTTCATAGATTTCTGCAAATTCAGGGGCCAGCAACTCGCTCACGTCGGCGGTAGCATCGATCATGAGCCTCGGCCTGATGTCCCGGTCCCTGAGCATGGACGCCACGGTCTGCTCAAAGGCCGTTGTGAATTCATCTACGGAAGCAGCCGGAAGTCTGAGCCCTGCCGCCGCCTTGTGGCCACCGAACGAAATAAGGTGGTTCCCACAACAGCTCAGGGCTTCGTATATGTTGAGCCCTTCCGGGCTTCTGCCCGAACCGTGGGCCTCCAGGGCATCTTCCGCAAGGAGAATCACAGGCCTGGACAGTCGGTTCATCAGCTTGGATGCCACTATTCCTATCACGCCCTTCTTCCATCCGCCGTCCGAGACCACATAGGCATCCCGGCCTGGCATCCCCCTGATTTTTTTCAGGGCTTCGGCCATGATGCGCCTTTCCACGGCCTGCCTCTCCCGGTTGAGTGCCTCAAGCTGTGCAGCCAGCCGCGCTGCTTCCCCCGCGTCTCGCTCCATCAGCAGGCGGAATGCTGTTTCCGAATGGTCCATTCGGCCTGCGGCGTTGATCCTGGGCGCAATCCGGTATGCAACATGCGATGCGGATACCGATCCTGATGAAATTGAACTGACCACTTTCAGGGCCGCAATTCCGGGCCTAGCCCCTGATTCAATGATTTCGAGTCCGGCCTTCACCAGTATCCGGTTGTCGCCCAGCAGAGAGACCATATCGGCTATGGTTCCTATAGCCACCAGATCCAGGTATTCCTTCAGGTTCGGGTGCACAGATCCTTTCCAGTGGCCGAGTTCGAACAGTCTGTGCCTCAGGGCCCTGATCAGATTGAATGCTACTCCGACACCCGCCAGGTCCTTGAAAGGGAAACGACAGTCTGGGCGCTTGGGATTCAGTACTGCCAGGGCTGCCGGCAGTGCAGGCGGGGGTTCGTGGTGATCAGTTACTATGCAGTCCATGTCCAGGGACCGGGCAAGGGCTATCTCTTCCTGATTGGAGACGCCGCAGTCAACCGTGATCAAGAGGCTGCACCCGGTAGAGGCGATTTTTTTTACTGCCTCCGGATTCAGGCCGTAACCCTCGTGTTCCCTGTGGGGCAGATACACATCTACGGCAAGCCCTAGGTCATGCAGAAATCTGCAAACAAGTGTGCTTGCGGTGACTCCGTCTGCATCATAATCGCCGAAGACTGTTATCTTTTCCCGTCTTTTCACCGCCTGTATCAGGCGCTCTACCGCCGGCTCCATGCCGGCCATCTTCCACGGGTCGGAAAGGGAGCTCAGAACAGGAGTCAGGTGGCTGGTGACCGCATCGGTGGTGTTTATGCCCCGGTGGAACAGGAGACCGGCAATCAGCGGCGGAACGCTTGACTTTGCCGCAAGTTCATTTACTAAGGAAGGATCAGGACTGAAAAAGTGCCAGGGCTGCTCAAGGATGACCGAGTTCATTTGCCGGCCAGCCTAATAAGGCCTGATGGGGCTGTCAATCAGGTATGTTCGCCGGGTTGACAGCAGTCTCTCCTCCTGTACTCTCAGAGTAAAATGCCCGGGCGGAACGTGGATTTTATGGGATTTGTCAACATACATCTGCGCATGAGACCTTCTGCGGTCTACTTCCTCCGTTTCATCCTGGAAGGCTATGACAATCTGTTCATACTCACCACCCTGGACAGAGATGAGGGGCTGGTAACTGTGCAGACCGGAGAGGATCAGTTGCAGGATCTGTACATCATACTCGAGTCGGTACAGGCTGAAATCGGTCTTGACTGCATGGAAAAGGTGTCGTGATGGTAGAAATGGGAAACAGGTCGGTGGTTTTTGTCTGTTTTTTTTCGGTCCTTGCCCTGTCTGCTTTTCTTTTGACTCCAGGCTGGCTGGCTGCCGCGCCGGCCGGCGAACAGGAATCGCTGACTCTGGAACAATGCATCGAGCTGGCCAGAGACCGCAATCTCTCACTCATCAAGGCAGGCCTTCAGAAGAAAACCGCTGCATCCATGGCAAGTGCAGCTCGGAAGGACATGTTCCCGAAACTCTCCACCAGATATTCGTACAGGGGGTTGAGGGATCAGGAGACCGTCACACTGGGCGGCAGGACCTTTCCAGTCACCTCACGGGACAACTTCGCATGGGATGTCACGCTCACCCAGCCTGTGTTCCAAGGGGGTTATCTGTGGAACAGATTCAGGGCGGCGGAACTGGACACGGACCTTGCGGAAAAACGGGTCCGTCAGGTGGTCAATGAGCTGGTGAGAAACGTCAAGACAGCATACTTCCGGGTCCTTGAAAAAGACGAGATAAAAAGAGAGGCTGCTGCTGCGGTGGATCGGCTTGATGCGCATCTTAGGGATGCCCAGGGGTTTTACGACGTCGGTCTGATTCCCAGACACGGCCTGCTCCAGAGCAAGGTGGAGCTTGCACAGGCAAAACAGGACAGGATCTATGCGGATCATGAGGCCAAACTTGCCAGGTCACGTCTCAATCTGCTGCTGCGCCAGGACCTTGGTGCGCCGCTCATACTGGAGACGCGCATGGATTTTGTCCCGTACCATCCCGATCTTAAGGAACTCCAGGAGACAGCCATTGAGCACAGGCCAGAGATACAAGCAGCCAGGCTCCACATCGAAAAGGCAAGACGGGAAGTCCGGGCGGCAAAAGCCGCCTACTGGCCCAGGTTTGATCTCACTGCATCCTACATGAAGAACGGTACGGACTTCGGCCTTACGGAAAACCCTTACGGAGACCTGGAAAATGCGCAGGTTATGCTCAGCGCGTACTGGGAATTCTGGGCGTGGGGCCAGACAAAGGACCGGGTTGCAGCGGCTTCGTACAGGCTTTCAGACGCTGAAACGGCCCTCCAGGAGATCATGGATCAGGTTGCGTTCGAAGTAAAGGAGGCCTGGCTGAGACTGAGAGATGCGGAGGCCTACGTGGAGGTCGCCGAACTGTCACTCGCCCATGCCAGGGAAAACTACCGGCTGAACACTGAACGGTATAGGCAGCAGGTGGCCACTACAACCGACGTCACGGATGCCCAGGCACTTCTTACCAAGGCCCGGACCAGATATTTCAATGCAATTTCAGGCCATATGACGGCAAAGGCCAGACTAGACTATGCAGTGGGACGGGGAGTTTCAGCGTCAGATCCGTGATGGATTCCCTGCAGTAACCGATCAAGGGATAGCCCGCCCTGACGGCTCCGCTGAGGCCCGGAGCGGTTGTGGACGGCTTTGCCTGTTAACACTTGATGTTACCGTTTTAATTTGTTATCACTTGTTCCCGATTAATTTCTTGGAAGTCGATCTGTGTTCAACAGGAACTGACCGGCCGGCATCTCCAGCAATCAGGAATTTTGTTTGATGGTAGGGCGCGCGAGGAAATTGACCTCCGATATCGTAGTTATGTTTCAAGAATTTTTTTGAGCGCAACACAGCTATCGAATCCAGCAGCAATTTTTAGAGATGCCTTTGTGATAGTCTGAAAAAAGAGGATACGGTTATTTTACAATCACCCTGTCAAGACAGACCGGATGGAGAATATCATGATGTTCCGGTGATCGCGGTAAAAGGCCTGAGAAAGACATATTCCAACAACGGCCTGGCCGTGGAGGTGCTCAAGGATCTGAATTGCAAGGTTTATCCTGGCGAAATAATAGGAGTGGTGGGGGCTTCAGGGGTAGGAAAAACCACTTTTCTTCACATACTTGGCACGCTGGACCGGCCTACTGCCGGATCGGTGATGCATTTCGGTGAAAATGTTTTTTCATGGAGCGATGCAGGGATTTCCAGGTTTCGCAACGATGAACTGGGATTTGTCTTCCAGTTTCACTATCTTCTTTCCGAATTTACAGCTCTGGAAAATGTTATGATGCCATGTCTTATGGCAGGAGAGTCCTGGGCCAGGTCGTCGGAAATGGCAGAGGAAATCCTGGTGGATCTGGGGCTTCAGGAGAGGTTCATGCACAGGATAGGCCGGTTGTCCGGAGGAGAGCAGCAGCGGGTCGCTCTGGCCAGGGCAATGGTGAGAAAACCGCGTCTCCTGCTGGCCGATGAACCGACGGGAAATCTGGATGAACGGACCGGCAACAGGGTGGCCGATCTGATTTTTGAGCTGAACCGGCGGTATGGTACAACTGTTATCATTGTGACCCATAACCTGGATCTAGCAGGCAGAATGGGCCGCAGCATAGGTCTGAAAGACGGAAGAACCTTCGACCTCGAACCGTCCCAGTTGAAGGGTTTTGGCGTAGGACAGGACGGATGAGTGCAGGGTGTGTCAACAGGAGTTTCCGCTATCGGAATGGAATCCGAGCTGTTTGAGACATGGGAAGTCGGTTGTTGTTTAAATCCAGGTCAGGCATGAAAAGATTCATGACATTTTTGATGGCATTGATACATGTATGCCTGTTCATGGTCTGTGCCTGTCCGGCAGAGGCAGGTTCTAGGTCTGTAACCATACTGCAGACATCGCTGGCCTACCACGGACCAGCCGAGTTTTCATATATTGTCAATGAAGTCAGGGATGGAATAAACAGGCGGCTCGAAGCCAGGGGATACTCGATAGTCCCGCCAGAAGACCATGAGCCGCCGGCCGGCCTTCGTGATGTAAAGGAGGCAGGCAAGACGGCAGGGGTGCCGCTGGTCCTGTTCGGCAGTGTGAACCTTTTGGGCCGATGGCTGAGCCTTGACCTGAGACTGATGAATCTGGAGCAGGAAGACAAGGGACCCGAACTGTTTTTTGCCCAGGCAGATCGCAGCGAAATAGGGCTGCTGATGGACCGGATAGAGGCGGAGATCGCCAGAACCCTGGCGTCTGCAGACACGGTGGCAGTCATCAGGATAAAGGGCAACCGGCGGATCGACTCGGATGCCATACTCCAGACCATCAATACCAGGAAGGGAGAGCAGTACGATCCCGTGGTCCTGTCGGAAGATATCAAGGCCATCTACGGAATGGGTTTCTTTGAGGACGTCCGGATAGACGTGGTGGAAAAGCCCGACGGAAAGAGAATCACGTACCTGGTTCGGGAGAAGCCTGCCATAAGGAAGATAAATATTGCCGGTAACAAGGAGATCAAGGAAGACAAGATCAGAGAGGTAATAGACCTCAAACCCTTCAGTGTCATCCAGGAAAAGAGCCTGCAGGAAAACGCAGAGAAAATCAAAGCACTATATGTAGATAAGGGGTTTGCGGACACCATCGTTACCGCTTCTGTAAAGAAGCAGTCAGAAAAGGCGGCTGATACAACTTTTGAAATAACCGAAGGCGAGAAGGTGAGGATCAAGTCCATTGAAATCGCCGGGAACAAGGCTTTTTCCGATGACGAGCTGGAAGGTCTTTTGGAAACAGTGGAAAAGAAGCCCTTCTGGACCCCTTCCCTGAGGAATATCATTTCCCTGTTCAAGGGTGATTCTGCTGTTCTCAAATGGGACGCCCTGGAGAGAGATCAGGCGCGCATTGCTGCATTTTACCACAACAGGGGGTACGTGGATGCCAAGGTGGGGGAACCAGAGGTCCAGAGAGAAGGAGCGTGGCTGTATGTGACCATACCTGTTGAGGAAGGCGAACCTTACGGAGTGGGGAAGATAGAGATAATAGAGGATCATTTTCAGGATCAGGACAGGCTGATCAGGCAGATGAAAATCGTGAAGGAGCCCACATTCAATCAGCAGGTGCTCCGGCAGGACGTGATGGCCCTGAAGGACATGTATGCTGACGAGGGTTATGCCTATGCCGATCTGGTGCCCAGAATCTCTAGGGATACTGAGAACAGGAAGGTCGATATTCAGCTGGTGGTTGATACCGGCCCCCTGGTGAAATTTGAACGGATTGAAATAGTAGGCAATACCCGGACAAGGGACAAGGTCATCCGGCGAGAGCTCAGGGTCAAGGAACTTGAGCCCTTCAGCGTGTCAGGCATGAGAAGGAGCAGGAACAGACTGAACAGGCTGGGGTATTTCGAAGATGTGAGTCTTACGCCTTCCAAGGGGAGTTCTGAGGACCTGATGAATCTCAAGGTGGAGATCAAGGAACAGCCGACGGGGACTTTCAGTGTAGGCGCCGGATACAGCTCAGTTGACAAGTTCATGGTGATGGGAGAGATCAACCAGAGAAATTTCCTGGGAAAAGGACAGGTCCTGAGCTTTAAGGGAATACTGGGGGGCAAGACGACCAGGTTCAGATTGAGCTTTACAGAGCCCTACTTCCTGGATACCCGTTTTTCCCTGGGTGTCGACGCCTACAACTGGGAACAGGAATACGACGATTATACAAAGGGCAGCCGCGGATTTGTTCTCAGAACGGCCTATCCGCTCAGTGACAACCTCAGGTTCTTTGCCGGCGCTAGGCTCGATCGTACCGATATCTTCGATGTCTCTCCATTTGCCTCTGACATCATCCGGGAATCGATGAAAATCAAATCCACCCATTCCATCGACGCAGGTCTGATGTATAACAGCAAGAACGATTTCTTCAATCCCACCAGCGGCTGGGACTGCCTCCTGGCAGTAGAGTATGCAGGATTCGGCGGCGATGCCACCTTTGCCAAGGTAGAGGGAAATGCAGGCTATTACCACCTCTTGTGGCGGGAGTTCGTGGGGCACATTCATGTGGGAGCTGGGTATGTAGATCAGGTGGGAAGCGGGCTTCTCCCGGTTTATGAACGTTTTTTCATAGGCGGGCTGGATACCATAAGGGGTTTCAAGTACGGCAAGGTGAGCCCCATAGACCCTGAAACCATGGACCGCGTGGGTGGTAATTACATGGCCTTCATGCAGCTGGAGACCATATTCCCGCTGATCAAGAATATGGGGCTGAACGGAGTAGTGTTTTTCGACATTGGTAATTCATGGGCGCTGGAGGATGAATACATCGACCTGGACCTGAGGAAGACCGTAGGTTTCGGCATACGGTGGCGGTCACCAATGGGGCCGCTCAGGGTGGAGTGGGGCTACAACCTTGATCCCCAGGCGGATGAGGACAACAGTGCCTGGGAGTTCCGTATGGGGGGGGTATTTTGATTCGCCGGTGCAGGACTGACATAGAATGAAAAAGAATCTCGGGGAATTATGCCGGCTGCTGAACGGGGAACTCATGGGGCCTCCTGAGTTTTTTGTGACAGGCGTACAGTCACTCGAGGCTGCCGGACCGGACCAGATCAGCTTCGCAGTGGGCAGGAAATACAGGGATGAAGTCAGGGATACCCGTGCCGGCGCGCTGATCCTACCAAAGGACTGGCCGGATTATCCGGACAGGCCTGTAATCTTTGTTGAAAATCCATATCTGGCTTATGCACATATTGCCGCGCTGTTTTCTTCCACGCCTTTCGAGGCCGGGGGGGTGAGTCCGGAGGCCCATATCGGAATCGACTGCCGGATCCATGCCGATGTGAGCATCCGCCCCGGGGCGCATATTGGCGACAGGGTCAGGATTGGCCCCAATGTCACCATCCATCCCGGTGTATGTCTTGGTGACGATGTCTCCGTGGGAGACGGGACTACTGTTTATCCAAATGTCACCGTGTACCAAGGTTGCAGTATCGGCAGCAATGTAATCATTCATGCAGGCGTTGTGATAGGCGGGGATGGTTTCGGATATGTTTGGGATGGAAATGCCCATGTCAAGATACCCCATACCGGTACAGTGGTCATTGAAGATCACGTGGAGATAGGGGCAAACACCACCATAGACAGGGGAGCCCTGGGAGAGACCAGGATAGGCAGGGGGACCAAGATAGACAACCTGGTGATGGTGGGCCACAATGTGCAGGTAGGGGAAAATTCCATACTGGTCGCTCATGTGGGGCTGGCGGGAAGCTGCCGCCTTGGCAGGGGAGTGGTAATCGGAGGCCAGGCGGGTGTTGCTGGGCATATTGAGCTGGGAGACGGCGTTCAGGTGGCTGCTCAGTCGGGAGTGGTGCAGAGTGTGCCGGCCAGCCAGGTAGTATCTGGTTCACCTGCAATTCCTCACAGGATATGGCTCAAGGCGATACTGGCGTTCAAACGCCTTCCTCAGTTGGTTCAGGATGTGAGAGAGTTGAAAAAACGGATCAGCAGGCTGGAAGACGGATCCTGAGTTCCCCGGCATTCAGGCGCTGTTCTGCATTTGCAGGTGTCACCCGGGCAATTGTTGGGTTATTCTGGATATGTGCGATCTGATATATTCTGTGATGTGTTGTGCATATGTGTCCAGGGAGAAAAAATGCGATGAAAACTGAAAGAGAACAGCTTGGTTTCAAGGAGATTTCAAGACTTCTGCCTCACAGGTACCCCTTTCTGCTGGTTGACAGGGTGCTTGATGTGGTTAGGGGGAAGAGTATTATCTCATGCAAGAATGTTTCTAACAACGAACCGTTCTTCCAGGGTCATTTTCCCGGCGATCCGATAATGCCCGGTGTGCTGATCCTGGAGGCAATGGCCCAGACCGGCATCATTTTTGGCAAACTGACAGACCCTGAAGGGATGAAGAACAAGCTCATGGTATTTGCAGGCATAGACAACGTGCGGTTCCGAAAACGGGTGGTTCCGGGGGACCGGCTTATAATGGAACTACTCCATATGAAGCGCAAGAGTCTGCTGTGGAAGATGAAAGGCAGGGCTACAGTGGAAGGAGAACTCGTTGCGGAAGCCAAGCTTCTGGCCGCTGTATCGAATTGAACAGTGGCGATTAACCGGAATACAGATTCAAGAGTGTCTGTGATTGGAAAAATGAATGAAAGATGATCTTGACAGGAATATTCACCCCACAGCAGTGATTTCCCCTGATGCGGAGATCGGGGTCGGTGTCACCATAGGCGCATACGCAGTCATCGAATCTGATGTTGTGGTGGGATCTAACACTGAAATAGGCCCTCATGCCGTTATAGAGGGCATGACCACAGTTGGAAAGGGAGTGAAAATTTCCCAGTTTGCCTCGGTGGGGGCGGCTCCTCAGGATCTGCGTTACGGAGGCGAGGCCACCAGGCTTGAGGTGGGGGACCAGACAATAATCAGAGAATTCGTTACCCTGCACCGGGGTACTGTTGGCGGTGGAGGAATAACCAGGGTTGGAAGGCAGTGTCTGCTCATGGCTTACTGTCATATCGCCCACGACTGCCGGCTGGGTGACCATGTCATTCTTGCCAATGGGGTGACCATGGGAGGGCATGTGGAAATAGGCGACCATGCAGTGGTGGGAGGGCTGTCCGCTATACACCAGTTCTGCCGTCTTGGCGAATATGCTTTCCTGGGAGGCATGTCGGGTGTAAACAAGGATATACCGCCGTATGTACGATACTGGGGTCAGAGAGGGAATATTTATGGTTTGAACGCGGTGGGTCTGAAAAGAAACGGGTTCTCAAGAGAAGTCATTTCGGCTCTGAAAGAGGCCTATCAGATGATATTCCTGGGACAGGATGTGGTTGCCGATGCGGTTGAAGAAGTGGAGAGACGCCTGGGAGAGGTGCCGGAGGTGAAAAAACTGGTGGATTTTATCAGGTCTTCGAATCGGGGGCTCCCTGTGGCCACTTCAGACGAAGAGGGGCCGTAATGGCTGGAGAAGCTCTTGGAATAGTATCGGGCGGCGGTCAGTTTCCTCTGCTCTGTGCCCGTGCCGCTCGTATGCAGGGCCGCAGGATAGTGGCCGTGGCCCATAAAGGCGAGACCGATCCCGGCCTGGAAAAAGAGGTTGACAGCATCGTGTGGATTCGCTTGGGGCAGTTCAACAGGCTGATAAAGGCCCTGAAAAAAGAGGGGGCCCGTGAGGTTCTCTTTGCAGGTACCATTACAAAGAAACGGATATTCAAAGATGTTTTTCCCGATCTAAGGGCCGTCAACCTGTGGAGAAGGCTGGACAAGAGGCTTGACGATAGCATTCTCAGGGTGGTGGCAGCTGAAATAGAAAGTGAAGGAATAAAGGTCCTTCCTTCAACCGTTTTTCTGAAAGACCTCATTGCGCCTGAAGGCGTGCTGACTAGGAAGAAGCCGTCAGGGGAACAGTGGCGGGACATACGTTTTGGCTTTGAAATGGCCAGGAAGATAGGTGAATTGGATATCGGCCAGTGTATAGTTGTGAAAGACAGATGCGTCATAGCCGTCGAGGCGCTAGAGGGCACGGATCGGACAATTTTGAGAGGAGGCGAGCTGGGAGGAGAGGGGACTGTGGTAGTCAAGGTCTGCAAACCATCCCAGGATACCAGGTTCGATCTCCCGTCGGTGGGACTAGGAACGGTATCCAGCATGGCCGGTGTGAAGGCATCGGTACTGGCTATTGAGGCCGGCGGGACCCTGATGTTTGACAGGGAGGAGACCATAAAACTCGCGGAAAAGTCAGGTATAATCCTGGTGGCCGCCTGAGAGACAGAAGGAGATGAGCTGCGATCCTGAAAAACCTGTAAGAACCGCGGTTATAGGTGTGGGATACCTTGGCAGATTTCATGCCCAGAAATATGCTCGGATGGAAGACGTGGAACTGGTCGGGGTGGTGGACATGTCCATAGACCGGGCAGAGAAGGTGGCTGCTGAGGTGGGCACAGCCGCGTTTACGGACTTCAGGGAACTCATGGGCGGCATCGATGCGGCTTCCGTTGTGGTGCCCACGGTTTACCACTACGACGTTGCCAGGCCTCTCCTCCAATCAGGCATTCATTGCATGCTCGAAAAACCCATTACCACCACAGTTGAAGAGGCTGATGATCTGATTGAGACAGCACGGTCAAAGGGATTGGTACTCCAGGTGGGCCACCTGGAGCGTTTCAATCCCGCCATTCAGTTGCTTGAAGAGAGGGTAAAAAACCCCTTTTTCATTGAGGCACACAGGCTCAGCGGTTTCAAAGACAGGGCCACGGACGTGGACGTGGTCCTGGACCTCATGATCCATGACTTGGAGATCATCCTTGCCATCACCGATTCTCGTGTGCGGGAGATCAGGGCGGTAGGGGTCCCGGTACTGACCGGCAAGGTGGATATTGCCAATGCCAGGATTATCTTTGAAAATAGCTGTACCGCCAATGTAACCGCAAGCAGGATTTCTCTTCAGGACATGCGGAGGATTAGGGTGTTCCAACCCAGCATATACGTAGCAGCCGACTGTGTTAAGCGCAACAGTATGGTTGTGATGGCCGATCCCGGTGCAGACGACCTCAGGGCTGCAATAAAGCCTGAATTCTTTTCACATGGAGACGTGGATATACTGTTTGATGAACTTTATTCGTTCATCCGGGCCGTACGCGGGCTTGAGCCACCAAGGGTGTCCGGAGAGTCAGGCCGAAATGCCTTGAGTCTGGCACTCGATATCAATTCCCAGATTGTGGAAGGGCTGAAAACGGCAAGAGCTGAAGGTGTCATATAAGATCTTTATCGTCGCCGGCGAGGCCTCCGGAGACCTCCACGGTGCAGGACTTGTAAGTGCCCTGAAAGACAGGATTCCTCAGGCCAGTTTCACGGGCATCGGCGGGGAGAAGATGCGGAATGCCGGGGTGGATCTGCTATTTACCAATACGGATCTGGCTGTGGTGGGGATCACGGAAGTCCTGGCGCAGATTATACCGATTGTCAGGGCCTTTAGCCTGACTGTCTCCTGGATCCGCAGGGAACGGCCAGATCTGGTCATACTGATAGACTATCCGGAATTCAACCTCATGGTAGCCGGCAGGGCCAGGAAGGCCGGGATTCCCGTGTTCTATTATATCAGTCCCCAGGTCTGGGCCTGGCGCCGGGGCAGAGTGAAAAAGATACGCAGGCGCGTGGATAGAATGGCGGTGATCCTGCCCTTTGAGCAGGAATTTTTCCGTTCACACCATGTCAAAGCGGATTTTGTGGGACATCCCCTTGTGGATACGGTCTGGTCAGGGATGTCCCGTACAGAATTTTGTACTGAGCACGGGCTTGATCCTAGTCTTCCCCTGGTGGGGCTGGTTCCTGGAAGCAGGCATGGTGAGGTTACCCGACTGTTTCCGGTTATGTCAGGTGCCGCCGGAGTGATCAGGGCTGAAATGCCTCAGACTCAGTTTGTCATTCCGCTTGCTCCTACGATAGACGAAGGACTCCTGAGAATTGATGAGTATCCGGTTTTCAGGACCCGGGACGACCGTCCCGCTGTCTGCGCCGGTGAGACATATGAAGCAATTTCGGCCTCAGACGTGATATTGGCCACATCTGGTACGGTCACCCTCGAGGCGGCCGTCCTGGGAACGCCCATGGTGGTGACATACAGGGTTTCACCTGTTTCCGGTGTCCTGGGCCGGTTCCTGATCCACGTGCAGTATGCATCTCTGGTAAACCTTGTGGCAGGAAGGGAAGTCGTGCCTGAACTCCTGCAGGACCAGGCGACGCCGGATGCCCTTGCAGAAGAGGTGCTGTTCATGCTCCGGGATAAAGCCCGCAGGATGCGTATGAAAGAAGACCTGCGGGACGTCACGAGGCGGCTGGGCAGTGGCGGAGCAGCAGGAAGGGCTGCTGACCTGGCCCTGGAAATAATTGAACGGAATCGTATCCGCTGATTCGGTTGTCCGCCTCCTGGACCAGGCCGGATTTCTGACAGAAAGACATGTTTCCATCCGTCTCGGTTCAGGATATGCCATAACTCCCGCTGCCAGCCACTTTCTTCACATGTGATACCATATATCTCTTGACAACAGACTCCGCCCATTGGTAGCTTTTTCACATGTTTTGTCAGGTGATTCTATTTTTTTCTTTTCAACTTTTGGACCTTTTTCCAGACTTTTCCGGCCTGCCATAGAGTGACCGGCGGCGTGTTGCGTCTGTTCGGAAGGTCCTTTCAACGTTTTCACCGGAGGTATTCTTATGAGCGAAACAGTGTGGAGCATGTGCGGGATGTGTTCCGTCCGTTGTCCGATCAAGGTTGAGGTGGACGGCAATCGGATAAAGTGGCTGGAAGGAAATCCCCACCTTCTGGGAGGTGCGCTCTGCGCCAAGGGATCGGCAGGAGTGGCACTCAGAAACGACAGGGAAAGGCCCCAGCAGCCCCTTATCCGGGACGGAGGCAGGGGAGCCGGAAAGTGGGAACCGGTGAGCTGGGATACAGCTATCGAGTATATTGGAGAAAAGCTAGACATAATCATCGACAGATACGGCGCCAGAGCCGTGATGCTCAGCTGTAGAGGCGGGCCATTCATGGATCTCTTCAAGACCTTCATTCACGGTTTGGGCTCGCCCAACTTTACCAATCACGACAGCGCCTGCGGCAGAAATGTCCACCATGCAAGCCTGTCCGTTTATGGGTTGGGACGCAAGGGCTTCATATATGACATCAAGAATTCCAAGCATCTGGTTCTGTTCGGCAGAAATATCTTTGCTTCTCTTCGGATTGCAGAAGCCAATCAGGTCCTTGATATGCTGGATAACGGTGGAAGCCTGACATATGTGGATGTGAGGCAGTCGCTTACAGGCATAAAGGCTACCAGGTTCTTTCAGGTCCGTCCCGGTACCGATTATGCCCTGGCCCTTGGAATGATCAACGGAATCATCAAGGCAGATGCCTATGACAAGGAGTTCGTGGACCGTTATACCACGGGCTTCAACCAGCTTGCTTCATTTGTGGAACCGTACACCCCTGAATGGGCTGCAAAGGAGTGCGGCATCAAGGCGAAAAAGCTGAAAGACTTCATCAGTGAAGTCTCGGAACAGGCGCCACAGGTCATATTCCATCCGGGTTGGATGCTGTCCCGTTACAGGGATTCATTTTATGCCAGCCGTGCCATTCACATCCTCAATGTGCTGATGGGGAACATAGAGGTGAAAGGCGGGCAGCTGTTTCCAAAGGGGCCTGGAGACTGCGGGGTCAAGGGTCTCAGGAGCCTGGATTCTCAGGTTCCGAAACCGGAGGAAAAGCGGGCCGACGGGGTGGGCTGGAAGTACAGGCACTTTGACAAGGGCCCGGGACTCTTCCATCTGTTCTATGATGCCATGCTTACTGAGGATCCGTATCCTGTCAAAGGCGTCATTTGCTACCGCCATGATCCCTTCAACTGTTTTCCGGATCCTGCGGCGCAGAAAGAGGCCCTGGACAATACTGACCTCTTGGTCTCAATCGACACGCACTACAGTGAATTCGGCTGGTACAGCGATGTGATACTGCCCGAGTCCATGTATCTGGAGAGAGACAGTATAGTGGCTACCCAGAAAGGTCCGAAGCCGCGTTTCATAGTGAGAAGGAAGGCGGTTGACCCCAAATTCGATACCAAGCCTGCGTGGGAGATCTTCAAGCTGCTGGCCGATCGAATGAATATAGGTCAGTATTTTCCGTACAATTCCATAGAGGAACTGTGGCAGTGGCAGCTTGAACCAACCGGCCATACCATTGAGGAATTCGAAGGAAAAGGCTTTGTATCTCTGGCGGATGAACCCATAATGTACGACCGTGACAATCTGGACGGGAAGTTCAAGACTCCGTCTGGAAAGATAGAATTCATCAGCCAGAAACTGGCTGATGCAGGTCTGGCATCCCTGAAACCGTATGAGAGCCCGAGGAAGGCGCCAAAGGGAAATTTCCGGCTCATATTCGGAAGGTCTCCAGTCCATGCCCACGGACACACCGTAAACAACCCTCTGCTCAATGAACTGATGCCTGAGAACAGCCTCTGGATCAACAAGCGCGCAGCGGCCAAGCTTGGAATATCGGAGGGTGATCTCGTGGATGTGATTTCGGCCAGCAGTATAGGAACCATAAAGGCCCATGTCACGGAATTCATTCATCCGGAAGCTGTTTATACGGTTCATGGTTTCGGGCGTCAGGTGCCGCTGCAGTCAAGGGCATATCATGCGGGCATGAGTGATCAGAAACTGCAGTCCGGCAAACTCATGGATATGGATCCTGCAGGAGGAGGACTCTGTCTGTGTGAGGTCTTTGTGACCGTGCGCCGAAGCACCAAGAATCCAAAGAGGAGGGTGGAACTATGAACAAGTATTTAATATATTTGAATGCGAAACGGTGCATAGGATGCCACGGCTGTGAAATTCACTGTAAGGTCAATAAGAATCTTCCGGTAGGTCCTTATCTATGCGAGATCTCCCATGAGCCTCTTGTGGCGGTGAAAGGGGTACCCAAGACGGAATTTCATTTCCGCTCCTGTTATCACTGCGAGGATCCCTACTGTGTGCCGATATGTCCGAAAAATGCGATGATCAAGCGGGAAGACGGCATCGTATATATCGATGAAGAAAAATGTATCGGCTGTATGGCATGCGCAGGTGCCTGTCCATGGGGTATTCCGCAATACAATCCTGAGACGGGCAAGGCGGTCAAATGCGACTACTGTAAAGACAGGGTTGACATGGGTTTGAAACCGGCATGTGTGACAAAGTGTACTACCCATGCACTCAAATTCGTGACCATGCAGGAAGTGAACTGATCCTGATCCGCCTCGGACGGAAATCTCATCCCCCTCCTTTCCATCAAGGAGGGGTTTTTTTGGGGGGATTATCCGGCAAATTCTGCATAGTTCCACAAGAAAAGGACATGGCAAGGGCGGGCCATTTCAGACTTGAAAGTGAATACCGGACGTCCAGTTCATCCCAAATTATTCGCTCCAAAAGCCGAACAAATGCTAATTGGTAAAAATTACAGCATGTTACATGAAATATCTTGAGTAAAAACTGCACCCAAAAAGTGTTCGGCAGAGGTATCCCTGAGTAGGTCTGTACTCCATCTGCCCTACATCTTCGGTAAACTCGCGAACCGAATAATCCGGGTATCATCTCTTGTGGGGACTGTGAAACGCCTGTCTGACGCTGGTAAAGGGACCTATAGAGAGCTCAATTGTCGTGTCAGGCAGCAGGTCCCGCTGTCTCCTGACCTTTACTATGGCTGAATCCCCTTCCTCCTTCAACATCAGTCCGATCTTGAGGTCGGTGAGATCCCTGATTTCCATTCCGTCGAAGGCCAGCAGAATGTCTTCGGCCTTCATGCCGGCCCTGTCTGCAGGGCTGCCCGGCATCACTGAAGCTGCTGCAATGCGACCTGGTTCTTCCTTCGCGATTATTCCCAGTCTGGCAGAGAACGGCGCTTTGACGGGCTTGGGAAACAGGAAATAATCGGCCAGATCCGACTCGAGAGAATCTCCTGACGACATGGCCAGGATATATTGCCTGTAACCACTGCGTCTCCTAACCCTGTCGGGAATACCGCTTCTGTATATGATATGGCCGAGACCTGCCAAGACCACCATTTTGGTGCCGGGATGGGACTCGAGATAGCTGCATATATTCATGGCCATCGTCTCGTCCCAGAGCACTTGCGCCTGGTAGAAATATTCAAAATTCTGTATGGAATCGCTGGAATGTTCCCTGAATATTTCCATCAGCCGGTTCCTGTATGCGGTGTCTGTCCAGTCTATGTCATCAGGGATGTGTCTCTGCTCTTCTTCCGTTAGAGACATGAG
>DTYO01000057.1 GCA_012961845.1 Thermodesulfobacteriaceae bacterium | reverse complement strand
TGGAAGAGGCTCTCATCGACGGTATCCCTGTAATAGCTATAGATCCCAAGGGGGATCTGACCAATCTCATGCTGACGTTTCCAGAGCTCAGGTCCGGAGATTTCCTGCCGTGGATAAATTCGCGGGATGCCCTTGATGAGGGCCTCAAACCTGAAGAATATGCGGAAAAACAGGCTGAAATGTGGAAGAACGGGTTGTCCGCCTGGGGACTGGGGCCCGATAGAATCGCAAGGCTTTCGGCTTCGGCGGAATTTTCACTCTTTACGCCGGGCAGCAGCGCAGGCAGACAGGTAAGCGTGCTGAGGAGTTTTTCAGCCCCAGAGCCTGCAATTACTGACGATCCTGATCTTTTCAGGGACAGGATTCAGATTGCCGCCACCAGTCTGCTGGCCTTTACAGGGCTGAGTGGAGACCCTGTTCTAAGCCGGGAACATATACTTGTTTCAAATATACTGGAATTTTTCTGGTCGGAAGGCCGCTCCATCGACATCGCAGGGCTCATACGGGCCATACAGACACCTCCCTTCCAACGGGTCGGGATTCTGGATCTGGAGTCGTTTTTTCCCGAAAATGAACGATTCAGACTGGCAATGCGCCTCAACAACCTGCTGGCAGCTCCGGGATTTGAGGCGTGGCTCAGCGGGGAGCCTCTAGATGCAGGGCGCTTTCTATATACGGAACAGGGAAAACCTAAGGCATCCATATTTACTATCAGCCACCTTGATGATACGCAGAGGATGTTTTTTGTGGCAATGCTTCTGAACGAGGTACTGGGCTGGATGAGAACACAGCCTGGGACCTCGAGCCTGAGGGCTGTGCTGTACATGGATGAAATATTCGGCTATTTCCCACCGGTGAAAAATCCGCCTTCCAAGGTCCCGCTTCTGACCCTGCTCAAACAGGCCCGGGCTTACGGGCTTGGCGTGGTGCTGTCCACCCAGAACCCTGTAGATCTGGATTACAAAGGCCTTTCAAATACAGGAACGTGGTTCATAGGCCGTCTGCAGACCGAACGGGACAAGGAAAGAGTGGTGTCAGGCCTGGAAGGTGCGGCTGCGGGGAGTGGTTTCGACAGGAGCCGCATGGAAGAGATCCTGGCCGGTCTGGGCAAAAGGGTATTTCTTCTCCATAACGTACACGAAGAAAGGCCTGTGATCTTTCAGACCAGATGGGCCATGTCATATCTCAGAGGCCCGCTTTCCAGGGATCAGATCAGGGAACTTGCAGCTACTGGAGAGGATACGGAGGGCCTTCCGTCTTTTCCTGATACGGAAACTGTGAGGCACAGGAATTCCGGAAGTATTACCGCACCTCCTGTGATACCATCCGGCATAGACGAATTTTTCCTGAGAGCATCAGGTACAGGACAAGGCCTGGTGTATGTCCCCGGCATAATCGGTATGCCTGAGATTCATTATTTCAGTGCCGGATACAAGGTGGATACTACAGAGGTCTTTACCGTCATAGCGGAGTTCGAGGACGGTCCGGTGGTGCTGGACTGGGACAGGAGCCGGATAGCAGATATCCAGCCAGGCGATCTGGATGGCGCACCTTTTCCAGGCGGGGAATTCAATCCCCTTCCCACAGAAGCAAACAAGGTCGGTTCCTACAGAAAATGGAACAGGGAACTGGTGAAGTGGCTGAGATTGAACCGGCCTCTGGTTTTGTTCCGTTCCAGACAGTTCCGGCTGACAGGCTTACCTGGCGAGACGGAGAGGGAATTTCGTGCCCGCATTTCCCAAACTGCCAGGGAAACCCGTGACCTCGAGGTGGAAAAACTCAGAAGGAAATATGCATCCAGGTTCAATACCCTCAACAACCGTCTGCTCAGAGCCGAACAGGCCGTTGCAAGAGAACAGGATCAGGCCAGATCAGTTGGAATACAGACTGCTGTTTCCGTTGGGGTAGCCATCCTGGGAGCGTTTTTTGGGCGCAGGGCTGTCAGCTCTGAATCTGCTTCCAAGATGGGGACTGCACTCAAGACGGCAAGCCGGGCAAGAAAGGAAAAACTGGACGTGGATCGTGCCAGGGAAGTGGTGGAATCCATAAGGGGCCGGCTCAATGAACTGGAAGAAAGACTCCGGGAAGACGTGGAAAAGATCGAGACTAGGTATATGCCGGACGCCCTTGAAGTCGATGAAATCGTGATCAGGCCCAGGAGCACGGACATAAGCATGGAGATGTTCGGCCTGGTATGGATACCGTACAGAAAGGGGCGGTGCGGCCGCCTGACTCCTGACTGGAACAGGGTTCCATAGAGGATGAATCAATCTGTTTGTTGTACAAGGCAAATGCGTTGTACCAACAATTTACAAACTGTTTCCTCAGAGGCTGCGTTACCAGCCACCGCCGCTTCCAGACTTCGACCCGGTCGGGGAAACGGCGGCCGTCGTGGATGAGGTCAGACCGGCGGCAAGAGAGTCCGTCAGATCCACCGGAGTAAGGATGTGCCCGGCAGGACCGCGGTACTATGTGTGAGAATGCCCGGAGCTTTTCCTGGATGATTCCGCCAGAAATTTGGAAAAGCGTTTTCCCCAGATGTGTTCCACATCAAGGGCTATTGCATTGGCAGAAACTTGTCGAAGATCTCAGGAGTGTCTTCAGGGGCCGAATCAATTCCAGACGCCCCTTTCAGCAGTTGCCGGGTACATCCTGAAACCTTGCTGAAAGCATATTGTCCCGGTCAAGGATACGCTCAGTCAGGTGCGATTCCGGAGACTGCTCTCCCATAACGCGCCCGTCATAATCTCCCCGGAACAGGTTCGACGATATGTCAGAGCTCATAGATGCAATTCTCCATTCTTCGTGTTCGGCTCTTCGGCGGGGTGAGTCTATCCCTGGTTTTCCAGAGCTCGTTTCCAGCCGTAACACCGCCATTGACAGCTTCCTACGCCTAATATGGCCTCTGCTGACTCCTGCCTTTTCACCTTGAGGGTCGCTCCCCAAGGCGCTGGCTTCCATCTGTCTGTCTGCGGAACATGTCAATGAAAATGAGACACCCCTGGTTTTAATTTAAAGTAGAATCTGTGGCTCTTGAGTTACCACCGC
>DTYO01000056.1 GCA_012961845.1 Thermodesulfobacteriaceae bacterium | reverse complement strand
TTTCCGTCCACGTTTCCTGGGTGACAGGCCTTGCAGTGGTACTGTCAATTTTTTTGAGTTCAGCAACGCAACTTAGTGTAGCAATAATGCTGCAAAACCCATGAAACAGAAAAAGGGTTACAGCTGATAAAGCCATAACCCTTTGTTTTTACTGGCGCGCCCGGAGAGATTCGAACTCCCGACCTACGGATTCGTAGTCCGGCGCTCTATCCGGCTGAGCTACGGGCGCGCTGTGTGTGGACTATATAATTTATCCGGGGCCATGTTGCAAGCAGATGTTTTGCCATGAAAATGCGCTTACAGGAGGACGACCCGAAATCTACCCCAGAGACTCGTCTGCTGACGGGCAGTATTCCCTCACCCGGCATTCCCCGCACATGGGTCTGCGGGCATTGCAGACCTTTCTTCCATGCTCTATCAGGATATACGAGATCTTTCCCCACTTTTCAAATGGAATGAGCTCCATCAGATCCTTTTCGATCTTTTCAGGCGTCTTTTCCGTTGAGAATCCCAGCCGACTCGAAAGGCGCTTCACATGAGTATCGACTGCTATGCCCTCTACTACCCCGAAAGCCTGGGTGAGCACGATATTGGCTGTCTTTCTGGCCACCCCCGGGAGCTTCAGCATCTCCTTCATGGTACAGGGAAGTTCACCGCCGAATTGATCCGTTATCATTCTGGATGCGGCCTTTATGTTCTTTGCCTTGTTCCTGAAAAACCCTGTAGACCTGACAAGATCTTCCAGTTCCTCCACAGGCGCCTCTGCCATGTTTTTTGCATCGGGAAACCGCTCGAACAGCCTGGGAGTAACGAGATTTACCCTCACATCCGTACACTGTGCAGACAGTATTACCGACACCAGGAGCTGAAACGGTGTCTTGAAATCAAGCGCTATGTGGGCATCTGGATAGGTCTTTTCCAGGATCTCCACAATCTTGTCCATGCGTCTTTTTTCCGATTCTTTCATTTCATCCAGTTACAAAGTCAGAATTTCACACGTCTGAAGAGCACGCCTCCAGCAACTGACAGCACCCCGTGAATAAATAAGACGGCAGCAAGGGCGGGCACCATGCCTGTTTTGGCCAGAGTTACAGCAAAATTCCAGCCTGACCACGTCATGAATCCCATAGCCAGCCCAAGTCCGAGACCTGTCACCATGCCCCCCGCTTCCTTTGCCATGACAAGGGGCAGTCCTGCCAGGAGCAGTGTGAATCCCAGCATAGGATATAGAAGCCTGCTCCAGAATTGTGTCTTATGTTCATCTGCAGTATATCCTGCCTGTCTCATCCTCCTGATGGTATGCCACAGTGCCACCAGGTCTGTTTCCTCGGGAGGCTTCCTTATGCCGACAAAATCTTCAGGAAGCTCAGGAGGGGCTATGCTGAGCGTCTCGAAATGGCGGGCCGAAGAACTATTGTTGTCTCCGGGATTTCTGATGAGAAATCCGTTTATGAAATTCCATTCATCTTGTGTGTAAACAGCTTTTTCCGCCTGTACCGATGCCTTTATTTCATATTCCCTGTCAAAAAGCATCCATTGTACATTCCTGAGCACAGAGCCGTCCGGGCTTTCAATTTCAGTGGACCAGATGCTGTTCCTGCCCCTGTAATAGAGACGGTTTCCGTGCATGATCCCCCGCGGAGTCTTTTTCCTGATCTCAACCTGGAGGATGTAGTCGGCCTTCGCACTGGCCGTAGGTACTAGAGACACCTGGCAGGCGGCTACGATGAGCGAAATTGCCATACCGGCCACAAGAAACGGACTGATAAATGATGCCGGACTCATACCCGTGGATCTCATGGCAAGTACCTCATTGTGCCTGGTCATGAGCATTATCGTAAGCAGTCCTGCCAGCAGAACGGCCATTGGATACAGAAGGGTCAGTATCCGGGGAATCGCATAGAGATAGTACATGGACGCCATCAGAACAGGGGAAGTTGTGCCCATAAACTCATCCAGGCGTCCGAACACGTCTGCCAGGACGTAAATGCCAGCCACACCGAAAACAACCACCCACAGCATGGCAAAAAAATTCCTGAGTATGTACCTGTCTGTCAGCCTCATGAACCTAATCAGCCACCAGGCCTCTCCTGTTGAACAGATAAATCATCGCAAGGCCCGCTAGTGCAAAGAACATATTGGGCAGCCACAGGATAATTCCCGGTGGGATGGTTCCGGCCTCACCGATGTTTGAACAGAACGCCATTGCCAGATAGTATGTGAGGAAAGTGCTTATTCCCATGGCAATACCTGTTGAGATCCCTTTTCTTCCAAAAAAAATCCCCATAGGTGCAGCAGTGATTCCCAGAATTAACGCGCCCAGGGGTTTGGCGAGCCTCTCATGAAAATGAACCAGGTACCGTCTCTTGTACATGTCGGGATAGGGTGCATTCTTTCCCATGTCGTAGAGCTCGGCCAGCCCCATTTCATTCCGCCTCTTGAGTGACGGTTTCTCCTGCACCAGAGACAGCCGCAGCAGATAGGTGCTGAACTGCATGATGTCACTCCTCTGGTAATCCCGGTTGACATTTATCAGGGTTCCCCTGTTCAGTTTCAGGGCGATTGTCTTGCCCTCCACGTCAGAGGCCAGATTGCCGTCTCTGGCAATTACCTGGATCACAGCCTCTCTGCGCCTGGCATCTCTCAGGTATATGCCCTTCAAGTGCCGGCCTCCTCTGCTGGCCTCGTCTACATATACTGTCATTCCCTCGAAGGGAGAAACAAAGACCTTTTCAGGGATCCCTCTTGAAAGACTCCTTTTCGTCATCTGGACCATCATTTCTCTGAAAGAGGTCTGGGCCTCGGGAAGGACGAAGGCTGAAACCAAAAGGCTCATCAGCCAGACCACTGCCGAGAATACGGCAACAGACATTATGATCTTGCCAGGTCCGGCACCGCAGGCCAGAATGGCGATCATCTCCGTGTCCCTGGAAAGCCTGTTGAAGGCAATCATCACCCCCAGCACGGTGGCCAGCGGCAGTACGTATGTCCAGAGCTGCGCAATGATAAAGAAGACTATCAAAAAGAATTCAGACAGAGTTACTGCGGCACTGAACAGGTATTCAGTAAGAGGAAGCAGGGTTGCTAGTACCAGCAGCGTCAGAACAGACAGAAAAGAGATAATGAATGGGAGTATCATCTCCCTTATCAGCATCTTGGAGAGTAATGACATGAAATCCTGAATATCCTGAAATCCGTTGTTCCAGAAGGAAAGGCGTATGAGCGCCGTATCAGCAAGTTTCGTCCAGCATTGAAGGCTTTCATTCGAGATCAGTGCACCCGAAAAATTACTGGTATCTACATGTAATTTCAAACATTATTCTTCGCAAGCGCACAGACAGGATGAAACCCGGATTATTCGCTTCAAAACCCAAACAAATGCTAATTGACTAAAATTACAATAGGTTACATAAAATATGTTGGACCAAGAAATACACCAAAAAGGTGCAGCGAATTCAACGAAAACGTGTTCGGCAATTGAAGCCGAAATGGGGAACGCGATTTTACCAGATCTGCGGCATTGCCAAGGGCTTGAAGTACCAAAGTACGTCTGAGCCCCCTCCGCTTTACATCTTCAACAAACCCGCGAACCGGATTGTCCGGGTAAAAAGGCCTTTCCAGACAGATATTAACTAACATCTGGACAGCGCCGGTGCAACAGAATTGACGATGCGGCAAACCCGCAAACCGGATTGTCCGGGATCAAACCACTGCTGAATACCATGCGACACGCCTATATGCACGCGGCTCCGTGGTGCTTCTGATGCGGGGCCGGGGGCATGGATGCGTACTCTCCATGTACTCAGATTGCCTGACAATGCCGCAAATGCTCTTGCCATTAGAGCAGACTCGGCACCCTGCACAGCCAACAGGCTGCCGGATTGACACCATGATGGACATATGAGCAAAGATAGGATAAAGACTAATAGTCTGCAGAACAGGAATTGAAAATGTAATCGCTTTTTTTGGGAGGACATAAATGCCCCACAGGATTGAAGTTGCCCTAAAACCGCATATTCCCGACTCGCACGGAATCAAGACTGCCAGACGCAGCCGGGAAGACCTGGGCCTGGATGTTTCGGCGATCAGGACCATTCACGGCTATCTCATCGACCTTGAACTCTCAGACACGCAGTTGAAGGCCTTTGCTGAAGGACCTCTGTCCGACCCGGTCACTCAGACGGCATCGGTGAATGAGCCGATGGCGCTGAACCTGCTCAGGGACTCCGTATTTCCGTGGGACTGGCTGGTGGAAGTAGGGTTCAGACCCGGGGTGACGGACAATGAGGGGCGTATAGCAAAAGAGGCGCTGGAACTGGTGCTGGGCTGCAGACTTGAGACAGGCGCGGGAGTTTACACTTCCACTCTTTACTGTATCATGGGGGATCTGAACAGGGATCAGATTGAGGCTTTGGCCGGAAGGCTCCTTGCCAATGATCTCATTCAGAGAACCAGTATCGTGACCGGCAATGAGCTGGAAGGCATATGGTCCGGGGATTCCAACACGTTCTATTCGGTTCCTAGGGTGGAAGGCGATGCTGCGGTCCGGATCCAGGAAATAGACCTTGCCCCCCTGAAGGACGAAGAACTGCAGGCGCTCTCCAGAGAACGCGTCCTGGTACTGAATCTGAACGAGATGAATGTGCTCAGGAGGCACATCAGCAGGCCGGACATCATTGCAGAAAGAAAAAAAGTCGGACTTTCCGGCAGATATACCGATGTGGAACTCGAAGCC
Organism: Thermodesulfobacteriaceae bacterium; assembly: GCA_012961845.1. Classification (GTDB taxonomy): domain Bacteria; phylum Desulfobacterota; class Dissulfuribacteria; order Dissulfuribacterales; family UBA3076; genus DTYO01. The sequence goes on along the minus strand of DTYO01000056.1, from coordinate 17,629 downwards.
CTTGCTCAGACATGGTCTGAACACTGCAAGCACAAGATATTCAATGCAGTCATTCATTACAGAAATGATGAAACAGGGACGGAAGAGACCATAGAAAGTTTGTTCGATACATACATACGGAGAGGAACTGCGGAGATACGCAGTAGGCTGGGGGATGATGACTGGTGCCTTTCAGTTTTCAAAGACAATGCCGGCGTCATAAGATTCAACAGGAGATATGATGTCGCTTTCAAGGTGGAAACCCATAACAGCCCATCGGCACTGGATCCTTACGGCGGTGCGCTCACAGGGATTGTCGGGGTAAACAGGGATCCGTTCGGAACAGGCATGGGTGCTAGACTTGCTTTCAATACCAATGTTTTCTGCTTCGGACCGCCCGACTACAACAAGCCGCTGCCGGAAGGCCTGATGCATCCGAAGAGAATCTTTGAAGGGGTCAGAGAGGGTGTGGAACACGGAGGCAATCAGAGCGGGATTCCCACGGTAAACGGTTCCCTCCTGTTCGATACCCGTTATCTGGGAAAGCCGCTGGTATTCTGCGGAACAGGAGGTATAATGCCTAGGGAGATATGCCGCCGTCCCGGCTATACCAAGCAGGCCCGCCCGGGAGACGCCATAGTCATGTGCGGCGGTAGGATCGGAAAGGACGGAATACACGGCGCAACATTTTCGTCCGAGGAACTGCATGAAGGTTCTCCTGCAACGGCTGTGCAGATCGGGGATCCCATAACCCAGAAGAAGATGACTGATTTTCTGCTGAGGGCCAGGGACCTCTGCCTGTACAATTCCATAACGGACAACGGGGCCGGTGGTCTGTCTTCTTCAGTAGGAGAGATGGCAGAAGAATCAGGCGGTTTTGAACTCCATCTGGACCGGGCCCCACTGAAATATGCAGGTCTCCAGCCATGGGAAATACTTGTTTCAGAGGCCCAGGAACGCATGACAGTGGCGGTTCCCCCGGAAAAACTGGAGCAGTTTCTGAACCTGGCCGAAAAAATGGATGTAGAGGCTTCGGTACTGGGCAATTTTACGAATTCTGGAAAATTTCACTGTATGTACAACGGCAAAACAGTTGCATATCTGGACATGGACTTCGTACACAACGGGGTACCGACTCTCGAACTCCATGCCCGGTGGTCTCCGCCAAGGTTTGAAGAGCTTGTCATTCCCGAGCCGGAAGATCCGGGAGACCTGCTGAAAAAAATGCTCTCCAGGTACAACATATGCAGCAAGGAGTACATAGTCAGACAGTACGACCATGAAGTCCAGGGCGGAAGTGTGGTCAAGCCCCTTACAGGCGCCAGAGACGACGGCCCTAGTGATGCCGCGGTACTCAGACCCGATCTCGAATCGTTTGAAGGCCTGGTTGTCGCTCATGGCATATGTCCCAGATACAGTGACATCGACACGTATCACATGGTCTGCTGTGCGGTGGATGAAGCGGTAAGGAATGCCATTGCATCAGGCGGCAGCCTGGACAGGATGGCCGGACTGGACAATTTCTGCTGGTGCGACCCTGTTGAGTCTGAGAAGACTCCCGACGGACAGTACAAACTCGCCCAGCTCGTCAGAGCAAACCAGGCGCTGTACGAAATATGCACCACTTACAGTGTACCCTGCATTTCAGGCAAAGACAGCATGAAAAACGATGCCACAATAGGAGGAGTCAAGATATCCATCCCGCCTACCCTTCTCTTTTCCGTCATAAGCTGGATTCCTGACGTCCGACTCGCTGTCACCATGGATGCCAAGAGTAAGGGAGATCTGGTTTACGTGCTCGGCACCACCTATCCTGAACTGGGAGCATCTGAATATTATGCTCTTCATGGATTTACAGGGAACAGCGTACCCAGGGTGAGAATCGACCAGGCCCTGAGCCGCTACAGGTGCCTCGCCAGAGCAATCAGGCAGGGACTTCTGGCATCGTGCCACGACTGTTCGGACGGAGGACTTGGCGTAGCCCTTGCGGAAACGGCATTCAGCGGAGGTCTGGGTATGGATATAGATCTAGATGCAGTGCCTGCGGAAGGTATTGAGCGCTTTGACACCCTTCTCTTCAGTGAAAGCCAGAGCCGTTTCGTTGTTACAGTGCGGAAAGAGAACAGAAAATCCTTTGAAGAGATCATGGGAGGCACCGGTTGGGCCCTGGCAGGTAAAGTCACTGACAGGACAGAGTTGGTGGTCCGCCATGGAGGCAGAACTGCGATAAAAGAAGATATATATGACCTGAAAGACTGGTGGAAGAGGCCGCTTGCGTGGTAAACGAAACAGCCTGCAACAGGAATGAACTGATCGAGGAAGAAGTTTTCCTCATCCTCCATTCAGGTGAAATTCCGGAAATTGCATATTATAATGCTATTTACCATCTCACCAGAGACCCTGATGGCCCGAGTATTGAACTCAGACCGGATGATTTCATACCCCTAGAGGAGGCTGTGGTGAAGCGATACCTCAAGATCATCATGAGGGATCTCGATCCCAGGAACCGGGACAGGCGCATATACCGCGGACTGGAAAGGTGTGCCGTCAACTGGAAACGACTCTCGCGGTTTTCAGATAACAGAAAAATCGATCTTACTGCCGAAAGAGACAGGACGGCACAGGCCCTCAAGGCATTTTTGGCCCAGGAGCTGGAAGAGGTGTTGTCAGGCAGGCGAACCACCTCGATCAACTGCCCCTATGCAGTGGTGGTGGAATTTGCAAAAGAACTTGGCATCCCCAGAAATGAGCTGCCTGAAGGCTTGAAAACCATATGTTGATAAAACCGCCTGCTGACCATGCAACAAACCCTCCGAAAACCGCTCCTGAAGAGACCAAGGGGCTGAGCCGGAGAACACCCAGCAATGCCAGGCTTGTCACCTCCCTGGCGGTTGGCCTGGCGGTACTGGTACTGATACTGGGGCTGCGGCTTCTGCTGCCCTTTTTTGAGCCCATCACCTGGGCCATCATTCTGGCGCTCTTCTTTTTTCCTGTTTACAACTGGATTAAGCGGAGACTCCGGCTCCCGGATGCAGTCATTTCTGTGATAATGTGCCTGCTCATCATCATGTTCATCATTATTCCCGTTTTCGGTCTGCTGGGCAGCCTGACCGCCGAAATAATCAGGGTTTACAATGAGCTGCAGCTCAATCTGGCTACCGGGGAATTCACGATCGTACCTGACAGGGAAAGGTTTCCCGTACTCCACGGCGCTGTATCCAGAATGCTGGACCTGCTTCAGACCCATGAAGCGGGTGTCAAGGAAGGCATCAGCGATATTGCCAAGAGAATGGGAGAATTTTTCCTGATGCAGGGCACAGTACTTTTCAAGAATGTCGCAGGAATAATTTTCAACGGCGCCCTTATGCTCCTCACTCTTTACTTCCTGTTCATAGACGGAGAAAAAATGCTTGAGACCTTCAAGGGGTTGCTGCCTATGCCCAGGAGGGACGTAGAGAATTTTGCCGGTGTCACGGCAGATGTACTGTCTGCAACCCTGTATGGAAACATGCTCAACGCTGCCATCCAGGGTGGACTCGGGATTTTCATCATGTGGGTCCTTGATTTTTCGGCTCCCTTGCTCTGGGGTATGCTTATTGGGCTTTCAACTTTCATCCCGATAATCGGTCCGGCACTTATATGGCTTCCTGCCACTGTTTATCTCTTTGTAAGCGGCATATATCTCAAAGGAGCCATACTCCTTACGTTCAGCATCCTCGTCATAAGCCAGATAGATTATTTTCTCAGACCAATATTCATCAGTGGAAAGACCCAGCTGCACACCCTTTTCCTGTTTTTTAGCATCCTTGGCGGCATAAATGTTTTCGGCCTCCTGGGCCTCGTCCTCGGCCCGATACTCATGGCGCTATGCGTGTCAATTCTTGAACTCTACAAACTGGAAACCCTTGGGCTGGAACCACACGACTGGTAAGAAACTGTGAAGAAAAACAGTCCGGCATATCTGGAACTTCTGAAGAACGGAGAACTTGAAGGACGGGCCGAAGCGGCCTGGAAGGCCATGTCCTCCTGTAAAATGTGCCCGCACAGGTGCGGTGCTGACAGGCTTGGCGGCGAAAGCAGTTTCTGCAGGATTACGGACCACGCCATATTGGCAAGCTATGGTCCCCATTTCGGGGAAGAGGCCCCGCTGACGGGCCGTAAAGGGTCCGGAACCGTATTCTTTTCGAGCTGCAACATGAGATGTCTGTACTGTCAGAACTACGAGATCAGCCACCTGATGTCCGGCAAGCCTGTAACCCCTGAAATTCAGGCTTTCTGTTTTCTTGCTCTACAGGAAGATGGGTGCCACAATATCAATCTCGTAACCCCGTCCCATGTTGTACCTTTCATATTGAAGGCACTGGTACTGGCTGCCGGAGAGGGCCTTTCCATCCCGCTGGTCTATAATACAGCCGGTTATGACTCGACAGATACTCTCAGTATTTTGGACGGTATAATAGATATTTATCTGCCAGATTTCAAGTATTGGGACAAGGCAGTGGCCAAGCGACTTTCCAAGGTTTCAGATTATCCTGAAACAGCAAGAACGGCCCTCAGAGAGATGCACAGACAGGTAGGCGATCTGGCTGTGGACGATAGCGGAATTGCAGCAAGGGGGCTGCTGGTGCGGCATCTGGTGCTCCCCGGGGGGCTCAGCGGCACAGAAGACATCATGAAATTCATAGCTGACGAGATCTCCCCCGAAACCTACGTGAACGTCATGGAACAGTACCGGCCCTGCGGAAAGGCCATGTACAATCCTCCCCTGGACAGAAGGATTACCGATCAAGAATTTTACCGGGCACTGGAAGCTGCGCGGAAAGCCGGTCTGACCAGGCTGGATGCATGAGTTAACAGGGTCCTGCATCCACTTCATTGCTGGACATCTCAAGTGCAGGGAATGCGCCGGCATGCCCTCAGCCTTGTATATGCGGCATCCTTTGATCATCAACTGCAGGACCGGAAGACATGGAAAAAATTTTTGCAATAGGAGACATTCACGGGTGCCTTGATAAACTGGAGTCCCTGCTTTGTAAAATCCCTGCCGACTTGGACCGGGACATGATGGTTTTTCTCGGAGATTATGTGGACCGCGGGCCTGATTCGTTCAAAGTGCTCGAACTGCTGCTGGACTTGAAGAAAAAACACGGAGAAAGGATGATTTTTCTCCAGGGTAATCACGAATGGATGTTTTCAAGGTATATCGAAGACAATTCCTTCAGGTCTTTTCTCTTTACCGGAGGAAGGAAAACCCTGGAGAGTTATCCTGTGCAGGACGGATGTCCGGAGATCCCGCCGAGCCATATGGAATTCCTGAAGGAACTGACTCCAGTGTACGAGACAGAACAGTATATTTTTGTACATGCAGGACTCAAACCAGGCATTCCGGTCTCCAGACAGAGGCCGGAGGATCTGCTGTGGATCAGGTCTGAATTCATCCGCTCTTCGTATGACTGGGGCAAAAGAGTAATATTCGGCCATACTCCGTTTTTTCAGCCGTTGATCGAAGCCAATAAAGTAGGTATAGACACAGGAGCTGTATTCGGTGGACAGCTTACCTGCCTCAGTCTGCCGGATTTCGAGTTTTTTTTTGCATGATACACATGCAGATGATAAGAGTCACTGGCATCATCACCATACAAAACTGAATTATTCAGGATAACAGACAATGACAAGAGAAAAAAAAAGCTGGAGAGAAATCGACAGGACGCGAGACCGGAGCCGTGGCAGAACCAGGAAAGATGACCGTGACAGGCTTGAAAGGGCTCTTGATGATTCCAGGTTCAAGGAACGGTATCTTCAGGAGGCTGAAAAGCTCTTCATGGGCGCTAAAGGAAAACCCGAACACTCCAGGGCCCTGATGGCTATAAGAAACGCATACGGAACTGCCGGATTCAAAGAAGCGGTCAAGAATTATATGGAAACCTACGGCACACCCGATGACTGGGGTACTTTGCTCCTGCTTCTGGATCTGAAGAAAGAACCTGAAATCGTGTGTCAGGCAATCAACCGGCTCTGCGAGCTGGCAGAAGAAAAAGGGCCAGCAGAAAAAAAAGGCTTCATGAGCAAACTCAGTGTCCTGAGCCTTACTGCAAAAGACCCTGAAGTCCAGGAAGAAGCGGAACTGGCCCTTGCAGAATTTGCCTGAAAGCAATGCCGGACAAATCTGAGAGCCTGTGGACAGTAGTTCTGGACGACTTCATGGCACACCTCTCGATAGACAGAGGACTGTCATCCTGTACGCTTGATGCTTACAGCAGAGACGTTCTGACATTCATAGATCATGCCGAGAGACACGGCCTGCATACCCCTGCCGATGTCAGTTCTTCAGACATAATGGCCTGGCTGAACAAACTCAGGATTTCCGGTCTTTCTGCCAGGACATCTGCAAGAAAGCTGTCTGCCGTCAGGACTTTTTTCAGATTCCTGGTGCAGGAACGCCATATTGATGCGTCACCCCTGACGGTAGTCAGCACTCCAAGGCTTGGAACCGGACTTCCAGAGGTCCTCTCCAAAGCAGAAATCGAAAATCTCCTCTGTTGTCCTGATGTGAGCAAAGCCACCGGGCTCAGGGACAGAACCCTTCTGGAGCTCACATATGCATGCGGCCTCAGGGCTACCGAGGCAACAGCGCTCAAAATGAACCAGCTGGACACCAGGAGATATTATCTCAGGATCATGGGCAAGGGCAGCAGAGAAAGAATAGTTCCGGTGGGGAAAATCGCCATGGACTGGTTGATCCGCTATCTGAAAGAAGTGCGGCCCAAGTTGCTGGGCAGAAAAAACAGTTATTACGTCTTTCCTGGAAGGACAGGAAAGCCGCTTACTAGGCAGCGCTTCTGGCAGCTCCTCAAAAAATATTCCGTCGCTGCTGGTATTGACAGGCAGATTTCTCCTCATGTACTGAGGCACTCATTTGCTACCCATCTTCTGGAGGGTGGAGCCGATCTCAGGGTCGTGCAGATGCTTCTCGGCCACAGCGATATCAGCACAACCCAGATATATACCCATCTTGACCTCAAACACCTGAGAAGCATCCATCGCCGTTACCACCCCCGGGGATAATCTGTGTAAACCGCCTTTCCTGTTTTCCCATGGAACCGACCCAGCTGTTGACTACAATCTGGCACAATCTCGCATGGCCTCTTTGCAGACTCACTTTTTTCATCTCCGCAGGACTTTTGATCGCAAACTTCATAGAAGCTCTTGACTGGACCGGTCGCATGGCCAGGTTTGCCAGGCCCATGGTCAGGGCCGGCAATCTTTCGGATATTGCAGGAGCCAGTTTTTCAGTGGCCTTTTTTTCCGGTGTCAGTGCCAACACCATGCTCGCAGAGGCGTTTGACAGAAAAAAGATCAATAAAAACGAACTGATCCTGTACAATCTTCTGAACAGCCTGCCCACTTATTTTCTCCACCTGCCTACCGTCTTTTTTATCACAGTGCCCCTGATAAAGGGGGCCGCCCTTATTTATGTGGGGCTGACATTTGGATCAGCCGTATTAAGGACCGTTTTCATACTGCTGCTGTGCAGGGTAATACTGCCTGCCAGACTGGAACACAGAAACCCCGATGAACAGCGGCATATGGATAAATCAGGACAGAAAAACTTCAGGTCGGCGTTTCAAAAGACATTGAAACGTTTCAAAAAGCGTATAAAAAAAATACTACGATTCACTGTTCCGATATATGTTCTGATCTTTTTTTTAAACCGCTTGGACGTCTTTTCTTCAATGCAGACGTTCATGGAGGAACATGTGTCAATGCTTGCGTGGCTGCCCCCACAGAGCTTGAGCATCATAGTGTTTCACATAGCTGCGGAATTCACAGCTGGCCTGGCCGCAGCTGGCGCTCTCATCCAGGATGGAGTCCTCAGTTACAGGGAAGTAGTGCTGGCATTGCTGGTAGGAAATGTGCTGTCATCGCCTGTAAGGGCTGTAAGGCATCAGTTTCCGTATTTTGCCGGAATCTTTAGACCTAGGCTGGCAGCCGAACTGATACTTTACAACCAGGGACTCAGGGTGGGCAGCATCATCCTTGTGGGATTATTCTACTTTTATCGGCATTGATCAGCCCAAACAGGTTCCCATGACGGTCAGCGCCACCTTCCGCTCCCTAGCTCTGTTATCATGGTTAATCACTACGGTCTGCTGCCATGTGCCGAGGTACAGCATGCCTTTCCGCACCGGCAGTACCAGGGAAGGCCCGAGGAGCGCTGCCTGGACGTGGCTGTGTCCATTGCCGTCATGCCATGCAAGTTCGTGTCTGTAAACAAGCCCGGGAGGTGCAAGCCTGGCAATCGCTTCCTTCAGGTCCTCTACTACGCCCGGTTCATATTCTATAGTGGTGAGTGAACCTGTGGAGCCTGTCACAGTTGCATGGAGGCTCCCCTGATTCACTCTGCTCCTGTCGACACAATCCTGGATTTCAGCTGTAATGTCCCTTATTGAAGGTCCTCTGTCCAGCGAGACATGAATCTCGTTGCAATAGATCACTGTTTCTCCCTGCATCTTGTTTTCACCTCCGGATCAATGCTGATTTAATCCCCGGCCGGTCCGCATGACAGACAGAACGGCATTCAAATCCGTTCATGACCGACCCGTATGTGTACAGCCGGTCTTTTTTACCACGTCGTTTTTGTTTCTTTCGATACAAGGAGCCTTGGCGGCAGTGACTGCTTCACGCTGCCTTTTCCGTATATGAAGGCCATTTTCATCATTTAAGATGATCAATGTTTGATATTTTTAATAAGTGATATTATTATCGCATTTTCTACACGAAATCTCAATGGAGGAATTTTTTGAAAGGTAGAGCCTACATTGATACATACCGCTGTAATGGATGCGGGACATGCACTGAAATCGATCCTGAAGACTTCAGGATAAACGAGAATATGGAAAAGGCAGAACTTGTCGATCATGAAGATGGTTTCCGGGGTCAGGTGGAAATGGCTGTATCCATGTGTCCCAAACAATGTATAGAAATAACAGAATAGCAGGAGGTTTCATCATGCTCAAAGACGGAGAAAAGGGAGCTGTAGTACAGAGGGATAAAAAGACCTATGCCATAGTACCCCATGTTCCCATGGGGGTTATCACGCCAGAGCTGCTCAGACAGATTGCCGATACAGCTGAAAAATACGGAGTCCAGGCCCTCAAGTTGACCAGTGCAGCCAGAATTGCAATGGTCGGAATCAATGAGGAGGATATAGACGCCGTATGGGCTGAGCTAGGTGCCGATCCTGGAGCCGCTGTCGGCCCGTGTGTGCGCAGCATAAAAGCCTGCCCCGGCACTACATTCTGCAGACTTGGGATGCAGGATTCCCTTGGACTGGGTACAGAACTGGATAAGAAATACCATGGCTACTCTCTCCCTTCAAAATTCAAGATAGGGGTTTCAGGATGTATCAATCAGTGTGCAGAAAACTGCATAAAAGACCTGGGATTTGTCGGAAAACGCAAAGGATGGACAGTCGCGGTCGGTGGCATGGGCGGTGCCAGACCAAGACTGGCAGAGATGTTAACCACTGAGATAAATACGGAAGAAGCTCTTAAGCTCACCCAGAAGATAATGGATTTTTACAGGGCAAATGCCAAAAAACGTGAAAGACTGGGAAAATTAATAGATAGAGTCGGTATGGAAGAGCTGAAAAAGGCTGTGCTAGAAGGATAAAGCGGCATTGCCGCAGACTACTGAACCGCAAAGCTTGACCGGGCCAAAGCAGGCTCGGAGGCAATCCAGGACTCGGGATCTTTCTGCTGCGACAGGCAACTTCCAACCAGCCGGACGAGCGAGGAGAGTTTGAAGGGCTTTGGAAGGAATGCATATGCCCCCATTCCTTTTATGAGCCCTTCATTTGCAGGATAACCTGAAATAACGATGACCTTCTTTTCAGGAAATCGTGTGTTGATTTTCATCAGCAGTTCCATCCCGTTCATTTTGGGCATATTGATGTCCGTAATAACGATATCGATGCCTTCAGGCTTCTTATCCATATGATGCCACGCATCAAGTCCGTTTTCAAAAGAAATCACTTTTATGCTGTAATTCAGTTCCAGAACTTCTATCAGAAACTGTCTCACTGTAGGATCGTCATCTACGACGGCAACCTCTTTATGAACTGAAAACATACCCACCTCACTCTTCGCAGATTCAGGCAAAGACAAAATCCTACCTAATATTTCTAACATCATTTGTATGGCAAAAAGAAATACTGTGCAAATGCGATTAGAGGCTTTTTCAGGTCTTTCTTTTGATTCTGTTATCAACGCTTACAAGTATCTGTTTACTCAGTAAAATAACTGAATGCGTGCTCAACGCACTGACAATACAGCTTTTTCCCATATGTCTTTTATTTTCTTATATTTCAGATATCTGAATGATTTATCAACAGATTTTCAACATTTTCGACATCATACTCCAGCTTCCATTTGCTCGCCTATTCTTGCTCAAGCTCACGATATCATAAAAAAACAAACAGGGTTTTTGGGAAAGACGTGCAGTGGAATGCATGAAAAACCATGGGCCGGAACGGAGAGAGCCCTGAGATACTTTCTACCCGAGGCCAGGTAACTCTGGTCATAACAACCCTCAAGGACTGCCCGGGAAAAATGGAAGCGATCCAATGTTTAGGCCGCCTTCATCCAGCGTAATTAGAACAGGGCTACCGTCATTGAAGGCAGAGAACCAGCATACAGCAGGTTTTCGGGCACCAGTCAAGAAAACCGGCCAGTTATCCGTCAAAAAGGCTTATGGGCTGGCGGACACTTCCTCTAACCCGGATTATTCCATTCAAAAGCCGGACAAGTGCTGATTGACATAAATTGCAATCAGGTTACATAAAATATGGTGAGTTAAAAACTGCTGTGCCCCCTCCACCTTACATCTTAGGCAAACCTGCGAACCGCATTATCCGGATTAAAGCCTGGTATCCAGATCGATTCTGGGCTTCCAGTCCAGCCATTTGCCATCGCCTTTCTTGTGAAGAAGAAAGTGGTGTCCGTCTTCCACTCTCTCCCCCATATCGCAGTTGTCAGGTGTAGCCATGGCAATGCCGCCTGCCATGATTGCCTCAAATGATTCGGTATCTATGTTCACACCCGAAAAGATACCGGCACTCACCCGTATGCCGCTGGCGTTCCAGAACCTGGAATTAGTTCTGACCAGGGGTGTATGCGGTTCCTGGATATTGACATGTACCCACACCTCCTGAGCCGTAGGTGAAAGTTCAAATCCTGTAACTCTGCCTATCTGAACCTGACGGTAATAAACAGGAGAATTCTTTTTCAGAGAGCCGAGACTGCCGATTTCAAGTACAATATTCAGTCCTTCCGGAGGGTGATTTACTGGAGGTTCGGTTTTAAGGGCCGTGAAACGGGTACATTCTGAACCATCACCGGGCCTGATAGTGATGTAAGGTCCGGTCACCACAGTGTCCGGGTTTTTTACTCCTGACAGGCTGAATTCCGGAGAAACCAGCCATATGAGAGTTTTCTCTCGGAAAAGAGGCTTGAACCTGTTTTTTATCATAGCCTTCACCACAACGTTTTTTATACCCGTACCGAATCCGACATTTGTAACGCTGCCTATGGGGATCCCCTGATACTTCACATCCATGCCCTCATAAAGCCCTTCAGATTGTCTGAAGCGGATATCCACCTGGAAGGAATCAACTGCCAGCGCTGCATCCAGATCCTTATAAAGGGTGAAAGTATGATCTGGCTTGACCGGCTTTCCCGGTTCCGGTGTAAAAAAGGCTATTCCGCCAACCAAAATACTCTCAAGAGATCCGGTATTGATCTTCACGCCCTGAAGGCTTCCTTGCACTTCTATTCCGCTGACATTATAAAACCTGCTTGTAGTGCTGATCAGATAAGCATATTTTTTCTCCACAAAGGCATCTATTACTACATCTTTTCCGTCTGCACTAAGTCTGGACTGGACAACTTCCCCTACCTTTAATTGCTTATAAAGAATAGGTGAACCATCGGATATTGATCTGAGGTTTGAAGTAGTGAATTGAACGGGTATATGTGGAGACCGCAGTGATTTTACAGACCTGAGGGCGCTATGACGATCATCATAAAGATTGAAGGTAGTACCCTCTTCCGCCTGGGTACTGCCATCTGATTTGTCATGCTTCGGATTGAAGAAAGATATACCTCCTCCCAACACTGCCTTAAGTGTATCCGTCCGCAGTCTGAACCTGGTCATGGTGGCCTCGATGTCTATCCCGGAATAGCACCAGAAGACTGAATCAAATTTGACAAGATTAGCAAACTTTTCATAAATCAGTATGTCCGCAATCGCGGATTCTCCGTCAGGACTAAGATCGAATCCTACCACTTCCCCTACCTGTACCTTACGAAAACGTACAGGGGAGGACAGTGACAGATTCACAGGATTGTCAGTTACAAGCCTGAATTTCCTGCCGGGTTCGATGACCAGTTCGGAATTAGGAGGCCGCTCAACCAGGAAATGATTACAATAAGCGCCTTCACCGGGCCTGAATGTGACATAGGACCCCTTGAAAAGGGTATCAAGATGCTCCACCTTATTAATCGAGATAGAGGGGCTTACCACCCAGAATTTCGTCCCTTCTCTGAGAATGACCTCTGTCCTTGGATCAAGAACGATATGGGCTGTTACAGTATTGCTGTCGTCCCTGTTCAGGATAATCTTTTTCACCTTTCCTGCAGTCAGCCCCCTGTACCTCACAGGCGTGACGCCCTCCTGAATTCCTTCACCGGACCCGAGCTTAAGCGTCATTTTGAGGCCGTATTCCGCTACATCAAAATCCCTGTATAATTTGAATTCATCTCCATTTTGAGCAACAGGGGCGTCTCTGATAGAGGGAGGATTATAGAATGTTATTCCGCCGTAAGTAAGGGAAGCTAGGGATTCCATATGTATTTTCATACCGGAAAGACCTCCCTTGATGATCAGTCCACTTGCATTCCAGAACCTGCTTGTCTTCTTGACCAGGTGCTGATACTCAGGCTCAATAAACACGGATATCAGTACAGTGTCGTCCTGTTCTAGTCGGTATCCCCGGACCGATCCCACATTTAGGTTCTTATATAGATACGGGAACCTTTCTGGAGAGAACGAAGGGCGTCCGCTCTCAGTTTGATGTGGAGACCGGGAGCATGTTCAGGGACGACAGGCGGATGAGGCAACCCGATAAAATCCCTTCTTTTAACGCTCGACGTCCCAGGTTCTACTCCTATGTAGATACCTGAAAACAGGGTCTCCAACCCGCTTACTCTGCCTGCGGAAACCTCGGGTTTAACCATCCAGAACCTGGTATCTTCAACCAGCTTGGACTTTGTCTGTCGTTCCATTTCAATAATCAGGCTGACGCTGTTGAGCCCTTTGTCCACCTTCATGTCCTTGACCATCCCCACCGGTATTCCCTTGTACATGACCCTTGTCTTGCCGGCGGTAACTCCGCTGCCGTTTTCAAAATGGACTACTATTTTTACTCCCGCATCACGTATTCCCTTGTAAAGCAGCCATCCACCTATACACAGTGCTATAATGGGGAGAATCCATATAGGAGAAATACCTGTCTTTTTTTTCACTACAGGCCTTACCATATATCCCCATTCAATCAGCAGCGTCCCAAAGAAGCCTTGAATCAAAATTTATTGCAGCAAGCATTGTAAAAATCACTACACCGGTAAAATACGTGGCGGCATCGGCAGCCTGAATAGAAGTAAAAAAACCGAAATTCACCAGTACTCCCAGAAGCGCTATTACAAAAACATCCAGCATTGACCACCGCCCTATGAATTCTATAAACTTGAGCATGGATGTTTTGTGCCTCAGCCACCTTTTCCATCTGAAATGAATTGAACATAGGATGAGGATTATACCTATTATTTTGAACACCGGAACCAGTATACTGGCGGTGAGGATCACACTACCAACAAAATAGTAACCCTCCTTGAAAAAATAAATGATACCATCCATGATGGTAGAATAATCAGGTGAACCCATGAAATCCACCCTCATCATCGGGAGCATGTTGGCGGGAAAATAAAGAACCACTGCGGTAACCACCAGAGCCCAGGTTCGTGCAATACTGTCGGGTTTTCTGAAATGGACTTCGGCACCGCAACGGGGGCACAGCAGCAGGCATCCCTCTTCCGGTTCTTCGTACTGCAGAACCTTGTTACATTCCAGACAGAGCACCAGCCCTGCGTCCTTGCCGGTCAAAAGTCCGGATTCAGAGTTACCCATGCATTCCGGCCCTTTTCAACTCAGCACCGGGATCATTCTCCGGCAGCGGTCTTGTTTCCATCATCTCCCAGAAATGATGTTCGTCCATGGCTGCAGAAGACCCCAGCGTGGATATCAGAAGGCCGATAAAACAGTAGAATCCCAGATCATAATGAATGTGGGCCATATGATACATCTTAATGATTGTTACCAGGATACCAATCATATAGACCTCCAGCATCCCCCATTCATCAAGATTTAGATAAGTTCTGAATGCCCATGGAAGCCATTCAGGATAGCGTCTGAGCCTGAGGCACAGGGTAACGTTAAGCAGCAGCCCGAGTTTTATCAGCGGAATAACCAGACTGGTCAGCATCACCATCACAGCCACAAAATAATAGCCCTTTTCGTATAATCCCAGGAAGCTTTCAACAATGCTTCCGCTGTCCTCGATTCCTATTGCCTCCATGGTAAGCAGAGGCAGCAGGTTGGCGGGAGCAAACAGGATTAACCCTGTAATAGTCAGGGCAAGCGTCCTGTTCAGCGAATTATTTCTGGGAGCATAGAGCTTTGTGGCGCATCTTGGGCAGATCACAGACTGATCCGGAGCTGCGGAAACCTTCTCGAGCAGAAGATCGCATGCAGGGCATAGGATTACCTTATCCGGATCTACAGTATCCTCCACGACCCTCTCTTCAGGAAACTGACCACTGGATAACTGACTATAAGTGCAGAAAAATTTAAACGCTCATTACCTGTTTGGCCTGCTGTCACGGTTTTTTCTCTTTCACGATCCGTATTTTCATCTCAACCCTTTCAACTGGATTGTCCATTCTGTCCCTGGGGAGCCGTACTATTTTGTCAGCCATGTCCATACCTGACACGACTTCTCCAAATACAGTATACTGGCGATCCAGAAACCCGGCGTCTGCCACACATATGAAGAACTGGGAACCGGCACTGTCCGGGTCAGCCGCCCTGGCCATGGAAACCGTGCCCCTCTTATGGGGTTTATCACTGAATTCGGCCTTGACGGTGTAGCCTGGCCCTCCGGTACCGTGCCGGGATCTGTCTGATGATTTCGAATTGGGGTCTCCTCCCTGGATCATGAAGCCCGGTATCACCCTGTGAAAGGTAGTTCCGTCATAAAACCCCTGTTCAGCAAGCCTGATGAAATTTTCAATATGATTCGGAGCGACTTCGGGAAAGAACCTGATCTTCATGTTACCGTATTTTGTTTCTATGACAGCCATGGTATTAGACATTTGCCTTATTTCCTCTTTATCGAATTCTTTGCAGCGTGCTCCGGCGTGAAGCGTTGAAGCTGCAAACAGCATGACAGTGAATATCAGGGAAAACCACACTGTCTTTTCATACTTCATTGTTTTTCCCCTTTCAGCAGGTATCCATCAGTACAGTAATGTATCCGTGCCGAATCACGGCATGTGAAAAAACTAATTTTCCAACGTGCTGCACGTGTACTCCAGGCACCGGCTAATGCAACAGATACAGTCCCCTGGATTCTGGGCCCCATCCGCCTTACATCTTCGGTAGACTCGCGAACCGAATTATCTATGGCAAATGCCCGCATCAGCTCAGGTTATCACAGATGGGGCGTCACGGCCGGTAATCTCATGTATTTGTGACACCTCTCCTGCAGCGGCAATTAGTTCAGCAAGAGCGTCTTGGGTGTCAATATCGTGTCTTGCCGGATCAGATTCGTATTTTTCCAGGTAGATTCTGATGGTAGCCCCCTCCGTCCCTGTTCCCGACAGACGAAATACAATCCTGGAACCGTTTTGGAATATTATTCTGATTCCCTGTCCGGTACTCACAGCCCCGTCAACAGGATCTGTATAACTGAATTCATCGGCCATAGCAACTGTTTGCCCACCGAGAGACTCTCCTCCCATGGCAGGTAGCCGTTTCCTGATGCCTTCCATGACCAGCTGTGCCGCTTCGGAATCGACACCTTCATAGTCGTGGCGGGAATAATAATTGCGGCCAAACTGTTTCCAATGCTCTCTGACAATGCCCTCCACAGAATCCTTTTTCTCAGCCAGCATGTTGAGCCAGAACAAAACAGCCCAGAGACCGTCTTTTTCTCTGATGTGACTTGATCCGGTTCCAAAGCTTTCCTCGCCGCAGAAAGTCACTCTGCCTGCATCCAAGAGGTTACCAAAAAATTTCCATCCGGTCGGGGTCTCATAACAGTCTATACCCATAGACTCCGCCACCCTGTCCGCAGCCATGCTGGTGGGCATGGACCTGGCAATTCCACTGATTATCCCTGAATAGCCAGGTATCAAATGGGCATTGGCCGCGATGACCGCCAGGCTGTCACTGGGAGTTACAAAAAAATTCTTCCCCAGGATCATGTTTCTGTCGCCGTCTCCGTCGGATGCAGCACCTAAATCAGGTCCGCCTTGGGAATTCATCATTGCCACGAGTTGATCTGCATATTTGAGATTGGGATCAGGGTGCCCCCCGCCGAAATCGGGAAGCGGATCTCCGTTGATGACTGTTCCTTCCGGTGCACCGAGCCTGTCCTCAAAAATGGCCCTTGCATACGGCCCTGTTACTGCATTCATTCCATCAAAAATCAGGCTGAATTCACCGGATCTGATCAGGTTCTCCATTTTTCTGAAATCAAAAAGGGACTCCATGAGTTCGACGTATTCAATGATAGAATCGAACACCTGAACAGTCATAGTCCCAAGCTGAGTTTCTCCCGGCTTGTCCAGGTTCAGGTCTTCTGCTTCAAAAATACGGTAGGAATCCATGTTGAGAGACTGTTTGAAAATCGCATCTGTGACATGTTCAGGCGAAGGTCCTCCATTTTCTATATTGTACTTGATGCCGAAATCACCATCAGGCCCACCCGGATTATGGCTGGCAGAGAGTATTATCCCGCCCTTCAATCCGTATTTCCTGATAACGCACGATGCAGCGGGGGTAGAAAGGATTCCCCCTTTCCCTACCATCACCCTTGCGATCCCGTTGGCAGCAGCCATCTTGATGATTACCTGCAGGGCCTCCCTATTGAAATACCTGCCATCTCCTCCCATCACTATTGTACTGCCTTTCAGTCCGTCTACCGCAAGGAATATTGACTGGACAAAATTTTCCAGATAATGAGGAGTCTGGAACATCTTGACTTTCTTCCTGAGACCTGAGGTTCCAGGCTTCTGATCCGGGAACGGCTGCGTAGAAACAGTTTTAATTATACTCATCTTTTTTCCTCCTGATGCCAGGGAGCCACCGGAAACGACGTGCAAGCCTGTTCCGTCAACCCAAAAATTCGGGGTCAGACCCTGATATTATTACTCTATAACTCAACTTTCGGAGTAAAGTTTTACCGTAAAAATAGCCTTAATATGTTGAAATAATTGTCACTATCTACTTAAGGAGTCCTCTCTTTTCAATT
>DTYO01000055.1 GCA_012961845.1 Thermodesulfobacteriaceae bacterium | reverse complement strand
GTGGGTTTCCTGGACAGGCTGGCTCCGGATGTGCCTGTCATCCATATCCACATGCACGAGAATTACGGGGACTTCGACGCCCATCTTCCGATATTTACAGGTCCTGCCGGAGAAAACGATGTGGGAATCAGGGCGTTGCTGGAGAAGATCATGAAGCGGGGTTTTTCCGGGGCCATAATACTGGAACAGTGGCCTGAGCCCCGGGAGCTGCTCATCCGTAGCAGAAACAGGCTTTTGAGCATGATGGGCCAGCACTCTACCGAATCCTCTGTTCCGGACGGCATTACAGACAGAGATGGAGATGGATTTGCAGAAGATTTGTTAGGGATGGACAGATGCTGCAGGAGCTGGAGGGAAAAGCTTGGAGGCGTGCTGGAACTTCTTGAACGAAGGGGCAGCAGCGTTACTGAAGATGAACTGGCCTATCTTGCCATTTATCTCCGCATGCTCGGGACTGGAGAAGTCCCGTGTTCGGAAGACGGACGGCATTTCCGTCCCAATCATATTTCAAAAATCTCCCATAAGATCCACCGGCGCCTTGCAGGTCTTGAGACCCCGGGCAATGAGCTGGTCCTGAGGAAGATTTTTCCATGGCTGCCTTCATTCGAAAGTTCCTTTACCAGGTCCGAACCTCTCACCAGGATACGGGATATCGCCCACAGGAACGATATTCCCAGGGAGCTGAAGACGAAAATCAAGACCACACTGCAGAACAAACTCCACCGGTGTGCCGGACCGGAGGATCTGGTTACCTCTCAGGCGATCCTGAACAGGATATCCGCTCCAGGCGCTGATTATTCTCCTCCATTTGTGGAGCAGTTCAGGATCTTCCACGAGGAGCTGAAGGAGTTTTTCAATGCCTCCCCGCTCGAGAAAAGGCTGGGGAGCGTTGCAGAGAAAGAAAATTCCCTGGTAAAGGACTTGGCTGAGAGATTTCTGGCGGAAAAAGAGGCTGAGAAGGACGACCCTGAAAGTCTCGCTTCGCGCCTCGAAACCCTGACAGAACTGAGGTCCGTACTAGTTTCCAGGAGCCGTGGTGATTTCGGCCCTCTGGGCCAGGAACTGAGGCTGGCCGAGATAGGACTCGAAGACTATGCCTTTGTCATTCTTGGCCGTATGGCCAGCGGTCTTGAGGGGCATGAATGGGGCATGGAATGGGGTCCTGTTTTCAGGTGTCTGGGGCTTATTGTCCGGAACTTGGAACTTACGGGAATTGATCCGAAAGAATGCAGAGCAGTCAACAGGGAGCTGGGCCTTGCCTCGGATGAATTTGATCCGGCTGACAGGGAACGGCTTCTCAGGATGAAGGCTGCGGTTTCCCGTAGCCTCAGATTGGCGGAATACTACAGTAAAATAGTAATTGATCTGTTTTCAGGACGGGTCCAGCACCTTGGCCGGGCCCTGAATGTGCCTGCGCATGCGGTGAGAATGTATGTAGAGGGTGACATACGAGGCAGCCTGGTGTTCCAGTTGTCAAGGCTGATTTCCATAGTGATGCGGGAAATCAGGGCTCTTGCAGGTCTTCCGCCCTGGGACGTGCTGGTGTCCGGAACTGCCCGGGGCAGGCTGGTGGTGCTGGAGCATCTGGCTGACCAGGCAGACCCTGATGAAGACCGCTTGGTAATCCTCGAAAAAGTATGTGGGGATGAAGAGGTGCCGCTTGGAGTAACGGGGATCATATTGGGTGCGTCGCTGCCCCATCTATCCCATCTTGCCATCAGAGCGCGCCAGGCAGGGGTGGTGATGGCTGCAGCGGAGGATCGTCATGTCCTAGAACTTCTCCGGCAGAGAGCCGGAGAAGTTCTAGGGCTTGATGTCACTGTTGCCGGAGTACGTATCCTGGACTGCGAGAACAAACCAGCCGGAGAAAAAGAGGCTGAAAACACTGTACAGATCCGGATTACTCCGCCTGAAATGAAATTAAGACAATATCTGCTGCCCCTGAGCAGGGTGACCAGGGAAAATGCAGGAGGAAAGGCTTTCGGGGCCAGGAAACTCAAGGAGTTGTCGCATCAGCCAGGGGCGGGGTTCAAGACGCCTTTCGGGATGGTGGTCTCGTTCGGGGCAATGGAGAGAGCCCTTGATTTAGAACCTGATTTGAGGGAAAAATACAGCCGCCTCGTAGCTGGTCTGAACCAGAAGGGTGAAGATGAATTTCTGGGCGCCGTAAGGGAGCTCCGGGCCATGGTGGAGTCGCTTGCAGTGCACGGGGAGATCATTCAAAGTGTAGGAAAGAATTTTGCAGGTTGCGACAGACTCATGGTGCGTTCCAGCACCAACTGCGAAGACCTGGAGGAAATGGCCGGGGCAGGGCTGTACGATTCATTTGCCTGCATACATCCCGAGAACATTGCGGACGGCATTCGCAGGGTCTGGGGTTCGCTCTGGACCAGGCGTGCGGCCATGAGCAGAAGGCAGGTCGGCATTCCTCACGAGAAGGCTGCCATGGCGGTGCTGATTCAGCAGATGATAACACCTGAATATTCATTTGCAGTCCACACGGAAAATCCTGTAATTGGTCGTGATGATGAAGTTTACATGGAACTGGCAGTCGGTCTTGGCGAGGTGTTGGCCTCCGGGGCAGTGACAGGTTCACCCTACAGACTGATCTGGAACAAGAAGACGGATTTGGTGACTGTACTGGCTTTTGCCGATTTGAGTTTGTCGTTTCTGCCGGATGAAAATGGAGAGATCAGGCGGGAAAAAATTGACTATACAGAAATCCGTCTGACCACCAGCAGAAAGTTCAGGAACCAGACGGCGGGGCGTGTAGGGGCAGCCAGCCTCTTCATAGAAAAGGCTCTGGGGCTGCCCCAGGACATCGAGGGTTGTTTATCCGGGGCAGACCTGATTGTGCTCCAGGCCAGGCCCCAGCAGGGGATCAGGCACGAAGAGCCCCGTGTAAATCCGGCGGAACAACCTGTCGGCCACAATGATGTGCCTGAAAATCCTGACAGGAATCCCAGGTTTTCCGGACTGTTCCAGAAAAGGATCGAAGGTGATGATGCCCTGCTGGAACTGGCAAGGATCCGTTTTCGGGAATCAGGGCTGAAGCCGGAAATTTATGCAGGCAGTGAGGATGAACTGCAATGGATACTGGGATTCAGTCCTTTCCCGGATGCCCCTGCAATCATCCATCTGAGTCGCGACATGGATATTTTCAGGGCTGAGTCCAGGAAAAGGATCCTGAGTTTTGCAACTTCATTTCACAGTGAAGTGTACGGGATGGTCATTCACGATGCTGGGCTCAATGAAGAGAATTTCAGCAGGTATGGGGCATACCTCAAGGAGACCGAATCGCTTCTTCATTCCATTGAACACAGCCCCTATCTTTTTGTGGAATATGCCTCCGGTGCGGATCCTGACTTGTTCTGCGAGTTTTTTGCCGCAACGGCGGACCTGAATCTGGTGAGCGTCTGCATAGACACGGGGCATATAGGCATACGGGAGGCAAGGCGGTTTTACCGGGAAAGACATCCGGGAGACGATGTGTGCCGGTTGAGGGCTTCCGATCCAGACCTTCCGTCGGTGATCAGAGACGTGGAGGAGTCTGTCCGTTCGGCTCTGCCTGCCGTATTGAACGTGACAAGGAAGATATGTGCCCTGGGAAAGCCCGTCCATTTTCACCTCCACGACGGTCATCCCCTCTGGGACAGAAGCCCTTACGGGGTTTCGGATCATATGAGTTTTCTGGAAAAGATCCGTCTGCCGGCCGGACTCCCGGAGATAGATGAACTCCGGCCGATGTTCGGGCCTGAAGGTCTGGAGGCGATTCTCAGAGAAGCACTGGGGGGGGCGGCACCCGAACGTGCCTCGTTTACCGTGGAGATCCATCCTTCAGGGGGCCGGGAGAGTCTCGGAGAATATGCCCGCCTGTTTGCTCACTGGGCGGACCTCACCCATGCAGAGCATATGAACTGCTGGCTGTCGGCCATTCTGCAGAATTACGGTCTGATGCGGAAAATTCTCAAGAAGCGTGGGGCATGAACTGCAGGAAACACGAAATTACAGTCCGCTGGTATATCCTGTCATGGAAACAGATATAATGCTGAATCCATGGGCAGCAGGAATTTTCGGATGACCGGGCAGCACGGCGATATCGCAGGGTTTTCCTCTACCTGGATCATTGGTTTGAGGCAGATGTTCAGACAAATTTACGGCTTTGCCGTTCAAAAGGGCAAGGTGGCTTTGAGAATGATGAACAGATTCAGATTCTTGAACACCGTACTGGTATTGTGGACCGTGCTTTCCTGCCTTTCTGGGTGCAGGCAGGTGGTCTGGAACGATCCTTATCCTGCTGAAGAATCGAGGCAGAATATATTTTACAGTTCATTCTCGCAGCGCCCGAAGCACTTGGACCCGGCCCGTTCCTACTCATCAAACGAGATAGTTTTTACCGGTCAGATCTACGAGCCTCCGCTACAGTACCACTTCCTTGATCGTCCGTATAGGCTGATTCCTCTGACGGCTGAATCCGTCCCAAGACCGCTGTTCCTCGATGATACCGGCAATATTCTTGGGCCGGATGCCGATCCTGAACAGATAGCCGTCAGCCTTTACAGGATTCACATAAGACCCGGCATACTTTTCCAGCCCCATCCCGCATTTGCCACGAATGGGGTTGGTGAATACAGGTATCACGGCCTGACCGCGGAGGAGGCAGGGAAGTACAGACGGATCAGCGACTTTAAATTTCAGGCTACAAGGGAGCTTACGGCAGAGGACTACGTGTACCAGGTGAAACGGCTTGCAGGTCCTGATGTGCATTCTCCGATACTCAGCCTTATGTCAGGCTATATAATGGGGCTAGGGGACTATGCCAGGAGGCTTGCCAGTGAGAAACAGGAGGCTGCGGGCCGGTTTCTGGATCTCAGAAACTATGATTTTGAGGGTGTTAGGGTCCTGAGCCGTTATACATATGAAATCCGGATCAGGGGCAAATATCCCCAGTTCGTATACTGGCTTGCCATGCCCTTTTTTGCCCCGGTTCCATGGGAGGTGGACAGATTCTACAGCCAGCCTGGATTTCAGAGCAACAATCTCGATCTGGACTGGTATCCGGTTGGAACCGGTCCATATATGCTTACAGTCAACGACCCGAACAGGAGAATGGTTCTCGAGAAAAATCCGAATTTCCGGGGCGAGCCCTATCCGGAGAATGGGGAACCCGGAGATGCAGCCGGAGGATTTCTGGAGGATGCCGGCAGGCGGATGCCGTTCATCGACAGGGCGGTGTACACTCTGGAAAAGGAAAACATTCCATACTGGAACAAGTTTCTGCAGGGCTACTATGATGCATCGGGCATTTCTTCGGACAGTTTTGATCAGGCCGTACAGGTTGACGTTCAGGGCGACATCTCCCTGACCGAAATGATGAGAAGCAAGGGCATCCAGCTCATGACTTCTGTGAGTACTTCTACTTTCTATACGGGTTTCAACATGATGGACCCTTTAGTGGGAGGATATTCTGAAAAGGCGGCAAAGCTGCGCCAGGCCATTTCCATCGCGGTCAACATAGAGGAATTCATATCAATATTTTCCAACGGCAGAGGAGTGCCGGCCCAGGGCCCCCTGCCGCCGGGCATATTCGGATACCGCAGCGGAAGAGCGGGGATCAATCCGGTGGTGTATGAGTGGAAGAACGGCAGGCCCGTGCGCAGGTCCATAGATGAGGCCAAGAGACTTCTTGCAGAGGCGGGTTACCCGGGAGGACGGCATGCGGAAACCGGCAAGCCCCTAGTATTGTACCTGGACACCATGCTCACCGGACCTGATGGCAAATCCCGCCTGAACTGGATGAGGAAGCAGTTCGCAAAACTTGACATCCAGCTGGTGGTCAGGAGCACGGACTATAACAGGTTCCAGGAAAAGATGCGGACAGGTAATGCCCAGATATTCCAGTGGGGATGGAATGCGGACTACCCCGATCCG
The DNA here is from genome assembly GCA_012961845.1 of Thermodesulfobacteriaceae bacterium. Taxonomy (GTDB): domain Bacteria; phylum Desulfobacterota; class Dissulfuribacteria; order Dissulfuribacterales; family UBA3076; genus DTYO01. The sequence goes on along the minus strand of DTYO01000055.1, from coordinate 410 downwards.
GAGAATTTTTTCTTTCTTCTCTACGGCCCCAACAGCAAAGCAGTTTCAAACGGTGAGAATGCAGCCAATTATGACAGTCCCAGATTCAACAGGTTGTTTGAAAAGATGAGGAACATGGAAAACTGTGCTGAACGCATGTCCATCATAGACGAGATGATGGAAATCGTAAGACATGACAGCCCGTGGGTGTTCGGTTTTCATCCAAAGGACTACGCCCTGTACCATCAGTGGCTGAAAAACATGAAACCGAATCTCATGGCCAACAATACACTGAAATACAGGCGGATCAATCCTGAGGTCCGTTACCGGAAGAGGTTTGAATGGAACAGACCTGTTCTGTGGCCCATGGGCATTCTGCTCGTGATCGCTGTAGTGGCGGTTGTCCCGGCGGTCGTGCAGTACCGCCGGCG
>DTYO01000054.1 GCA_012961845.1 Thermodesulfobacteriaceae bacterium | reverse complement strand
ATTATGCTGAATATCGTATAGAGTCACTAAAAATTTTAAAAGAAAAAAATGTAAAAATTTTGGTTTTTTCAACAAAATACCGAATGATAATGTTTAATACCTGATCTCTTGCCCGGTTGCAAAGCCCGGGAAACTGAGAAATTCAGCCCCTGCACATTGCGATTGTCAACAAGGAGCTATCTAACGGATATCTTATTTTTTTTCTTGTGCCAAAATGTAACATGCGGAAAAAAAAAGGTTTTTTGTTGGGGAAAAAAGCCAGTAATTCAGCGAAGTTAAATAAATAAAGGCCGTTTTTCAACAACTTTTCAAAACCTGATAAGGTCTTGAATTCTCCATTTTCCTTCCCTTTCTCGCTTTTTCAAATTTAGTCCGGCTCCTGTCAAAAAGAAGACTAACGGCCTGGTACCCTCATGACCATGCACATGAAAATCCGGTCGTTTTTTCTGCACATTACATGGTCATGCGGCCGTCTGTCTTGCAAAATGCTTTGGCATCTGACTATAGTATAGCCGTGAAGTTACCGGACAGACAGCAATGCATGGGCATACTCAGGGAACATCAGGTCCCAGAGCATATAATAGAACACTGCACCAGGGTCGCCCAGGTAGGAGTATTCCTGGCATCCAGTCTCAACAGATCCGGCGGAAACCTCAGGCTGGATCTGATAGAAACTGCGGGACTGCTCCACGATATCACCAAGGTGGCATCCATACACAGCAGAGAAGATCACGCCGTTACCGGGTGCAATCTCCTCATCTCTCTGGGTTTTCATTCAGTAGCCCGCGTTGTGCGGCAGCATGTGCGTCTGGACAGGAACACCGTATTTGGATCGGCAATCTCGGAGGCAATGGTGGTCAACTATGCTGACAAACGGGTCAATCATTCCACCATAGTAACTCTGTCTGATAGGTTTGACTATCTGATGGAACGGTATGGCACCACTGAAGAACGCCGAATCAGGTTGAAAGAATATTACCGTGAAATCAGGTTGATAGAGTGCATGATTTTCTCAGATCTGCCCATGGAACCGGTTGAAATAAATCGACTCAATGCCGTAGATCCAGAAGACGCAAATGAGATGTCCGGCAAATCTGCCGTCGCTCATGACGGCATTGACAAGAGGAACTGCCATGTCCCATGATCTTTCATTTTTCGGCCACTCAGCTTTCAGGATAACGACTGCAGACGGACTCCGGATATGGATTGATCCATGGCTCGACAATCCTCAGTCTCCAGGGGAACCCGACTCCGCCGATGCAGACCTTGTCCTCATCACCCATGCCCATGGCGACCATCTGGGAAACTGTCTTTCCTTGGCCAGATCACCGTCCACGGAAGTCGTCGCCATTCACGAGATCCAGCAGTATCTCCTGGCCAGAGGTCTTCCCAACGTTACAGGAATGAATATCGGCGGAACATACAGCAGCAAGGGGGTATCCATGACCATGGTCCCCGCACTTCACAGCTCTTCCATCCAGGAAGGGCAGGATATATTCTACGGCGGAGAAGCGGCAGGATTCGTAATACGGCTTAAAGACGGTTTCTGTATTTACCATGCCGGTGATACAGCCCTGTTCGGCGACATGGCGCTCATACGGGAACTCTATTCACCGGAAGTCGTGATCGTCCCCATAGGAGGCCATTATGTCATGGGCCCGAGGGAGGCCGCCCATGCGTGCATGCTACTCCGTGGGAAAAAGGCCGTTCCCATGCATTATGGATCTTTTCCAGTGTTAACTGGCACTGTAGATTTATTCAAAAAGGAATTGGCGGACCTGGGTGTCGAGATCGAAGTCGTAGAAATGGATCCGGGAGACAACATCAACCTCTAACGGCCTCTCCTCTTCATCCTGGCCCTGAGCAGCCCCCTGACAGAATTGCCGAGGTATATCGCACCGGCGGTTTCGAGATCCTCCGGATAAAGTATCCGTTCTTTCGCCTGTCCGCACTCCATCAGTTCCCGGCGCAGTGTTCCATTCAGGAGACCGCAGCCGACAGGGGGTGTCAGCAGTTCTCTGTCGATTTCTGCAAATATATTCGTGATGGTACCTTCGGTCAGTTCACCCTTCTGGTTTACAAATACCGTCTCGAACAGTCCGGCCGCTCTGGCTTCCCTGAGCTCACGATCAAACATTTTTCTTCGGGTGGTCTTGTGGTAGAGAAACAGGTCCCGAGAATCCACGTGTTTCCGGGAAACGTCAAAACACACCGGCTCATCTTCCGGCTCAAGGGGAGAGACAGTCAGTTCCAGATTTCCCTCCTGTCCCAGCAGCAGGCGGACCCTGCCGGTCCTGCCTCCGCGCTTAAGGTTGAGCGCCAGGACCCTTAGTTCATATTCTATCCTTTCCCTGTCCATATGAAACGAAAAATAATGGGCTGACATGGCAAGCCGTTCCAGATGTCTTTCAAGCAGGAAATAACCCATATCCTTCTCTGTTTCTCTCCCGGGTTCCCATCTCATGGTCTCTATGAGCAAAAACCGCCCAGGCCCGAGATTTGACGATTTCTTCCTGCATCCCATGGATCTGCCGGAAGGACTCCTTTCACTGCGGCAGGAAGCATCTCCAGCCCTGCCTGGTAGCCCTGCCAGGAATCCTGCTTTGAGCATGCATTCATCATATTCTGCCGACGGTTCCGAATCCATGGTAATACCGCTCCCTATGCCCAGCTCCCCGGCACCTTTTTCAAGTACGGCCGTCCTGATCGCCACGCTGAGAACAGCCTTCCCGCCGGGCGCCAAAAAACCTATGGAGCCCGTATAAATTCCCCTGGGGCTGGTCTCGAGCTCCGAGATTATCTCCATTGTACGGATCTTAGGGGCACCGGTAACCGATCCGCAGGGGAAAAGGGCCTTGAAGATCTGCATCCATCCGATGCCGTCCGCAAGCCGTCCTTCTATTCTGGAAATCATCTGGAAAAGGGTCTCGTAGCGTTCTATGGTAAACAGATCCGTCACCCGGACAGTTCCTGGAATAGACAGCCTGCCTATGTCGTTTCGCAGAAGATCAACTATCATAACGTTTTCAGCCCGGTTCTTGGGGTCATTCGCCAGGAAATCAGCGAACTTCATATCCTCTTCCACAGTAACACCCCTCTTGACCGTACCCTTCATGGGCTTTGACCAGATCCGTGCGCCGTCTCGTCTGAAAAACAGTTCAGGTGACAGGGAAAGGATCCACCTGGAACCGTTTTTAATCACTGCGCCGTAAGATACCGCCTGCCTGGCTTTCATTGCCCTGTAGAGATCAACAGGTCTGCCTGAATATGAAAAGCTGCCCCTGACAGTATAATTGACCTGGTATGTATGGCCCATGGCGATGTACTGTTTGATGGATTCTATGGCTTTGATATATGAATCGCGGTCTGTATCAAGCCTCAGATCACCGATTTCACCGTGGAAACCAGGCACCGGCAAGTCCGCGCACGGAGGGCAGCCGCATCTGTGCCTCCATTTTCTGGGGCTCCTGAAAATGCCCAACCATACCAGGGGCCTTCCGGCCCGGCTTGAAGCAAGCAGCCCGTGCAGTATAGGTTCAAGTGCGTATCCCCATTCGTACGACCACCAGCCTGCAAGCCAGTAGCCTTTGTCAAGCGCCTGATCTATCGCTTCATAGAGGGCCGGTATGTCTTCAGGCCCGGAAGCCGACAGCTGGCCTACAGGATCGGTAAAGAGGTAAGACGCATCCTCTTCTGCCGTGACCCTTGAAGTCTCTAGGAAGACAACTGTTTCGCTGTGTTGAATCTGTTCCAGTATCCCCGCGGCATCAGGGGGATACACGGTCCCTGTCTTGTATGATACTTTCATGTCTGTACATATATGGCTTGAGTCAAACTGCAATATGCTGTTTACTGCAACAGTTTATTTCTGCGACCTGTCTTTCGACATTATAAGGAAACAGAAAATAATTAGGTAGTCTGATACCATTTTTTCGGTTTTATTTCAGAAAAATTCCGACCCTGTAAAGGTGGACGGCGGAATGACATTCTTACTGAAATCAGGACCTCGCTACGGATCGGGGCGCGTGAAAAAAATCAGACATGAATCAATGCCTAGAACACTGTTTATTCATGCTGCACATAGATCGGATGTAAAGACCATTTCCGGAACGACACTGACTGTACT
>DTYO01000053.1 GCA_012961845.1 Thermodesulfobacteriaceae bacterium | reverse complement strand
GACTCCATCCTCTCAAACTTTGGAGTCTCCGTCAAACCCGGGGCGGTTCAGTCTTGGTGTGAACTCCAATTTTATAACGTGGCATAACGACAGATATAAACTTTTCTTAGCCTAAACGCGAGGGATTTCAACCATCCCTGATAGGGACATTAAGGGTCTCTATGGACCATGGTCCCTGGAACTGCCCGACATCCATGAGAAAACTTCCTGCAGTCATCTTAACCAAATGGCACAAGCCGGTCACCATTCCTGCCGACCCATTAAAAAATATGTTTGCCATTATTGATCTCCCTTATTGTGTTCGGTCACGGTATCGTCTTCAGGGCATCCTCAGTCCTTGTGTTCTTCAATTACCCTGCCCCGGGAGAGAAAAGAAATCCCCTGACCGGAATGGGTCCCGATCATCACTCCTTCGATGATGGGAGGATTTACTTTTCCGGCGGATTTCCATTTGATTATGAAGTTTGCTCCTGAACCTCCGGCACTTTCTTTTTCCTTTAAGTAATAACGTGTCGATGCCAGGGCATTCAACTGAAATGGTGCATCCAGATATTCCCTGAGAAACTTGCCTGCCGTATCACACGTATTTAACCGATATTATGGTAACAGGATGATTCATGTCCATGTTGCGAATACTCAGGGTCGCCAGCAGGTCAAAAGGCCGGGCTTTGATACTGCTGTAAATATGTGAATATATCGATACATGAGCAGTCTGCCCTTTTGACAGTGCCACGTATCCGGCAGTCAGGTCTGCAGGAGATGAAATGAACACAGCAATCAAGGCCGCTGGAAAAAGAAGCTATTCAGTTTTTTACCGGTAATCGTCATGTTGTCTGCTTCTTTTTCTGTATTCCTAACTGTGTGGTAATTCCAATCAATGATCAAACGTATCTGCTCGCATGGTACAGCATGTACTGTGTTGTCGGGCATTCCGAAGTACAGAGAGTACGACTTCATGTCCTCCGCCTTGTATCTGCAGCGCCCTGTAAGCAAATATAAATCAGCAAGTTATGCCAAATATGTACTATTTACCCCGTTAGCAGTTGCCACGGAGTTTCAATTATTTCCTGTCCGGCTTTGAAGTGAGCAATCCGCGTTCAGGGATTGGCAGACATGTTTAGCAAAGCCGTAACCTGCTTCACCATACAGGTTGTAAACAATGTCTGCGCCTGACGCTTTTAATTCCTCGATCTGGTCGTCGAATTTTGCGGTAGCTGCCAGGGAACCCCTAAATTTCACTGAGGTAATCTGTTTTATGGCTAACATGTTGGCCTGGTGCTCAGGCAGCGTCAGGAGAACTGTTTTGACCTTGTTAGGACCGGTTCGCTCCCAGAAGTCCGGATCGGTGGGGTCGCCTAATATGACGTTTCGCCCCGCCTTACGATGCTTTGTTACACTCTGTTCATCAAAATCAATCCCTATGACGACTTTACCATATCGCTGGTGCATATCGTCATAGGCTCCCGTGCCCACACGCCCCATTCCAAAAATTGCGACTTCAGCATCACCAGGATCAATGATCTGATCCCCGGGAAGCCGTGTTTTGGTTTCGAATGGTTTCAGCCGCCTGGAAAAACGTGAATATATTCTGTGAGCCAGGGAATTTAACGGTGACGCGGCTATGAGGGTTATCGACAGGACGATGGCCAGAATTATGAGCCATTCACTGTTTATCCAGTTGTTCTTGTACCCGGTGGATGCGACAAGAAGACCGAATTCACTGTAAGTGGCAAGGCTCAATGACGCCAACATGGACGTTCGTGCCCTCAGATTGAATCGGGTGAGAAGCAGAAAGAACAGGACGGTCTTGAATATGACTCCGACACTCAACAGTCCTGCGATGCCGAAAGACTGCATTGTAGGGGCGCCTGACAATCCTATGTTCAGAAAAAAACCGACCAGG
>DTYO01000052.1 GCA_012961845.1 Thermodesulfobacteriaceae bacterium | reverse complement strand
TGAGTTCCTCGTTGGACAGTTCCCCGAGCTGTTCCACCAGCGAATCGACATCGTCTGAATCGCCCGACTGGCTGTAGTCCATCAACAGCAGCCTCGCCCTCTTTGAAACCCCGGTCATTAGGTCGCTTAGCTGCAGGTTGATGAGGCGACCGTTCTTTCCGAGTTCGCTGATCTGAAACTGCAAGAATACCAGGTTTATCATACGTTTTCAGGGGCGCCGCACCTGCCGTGCCTGCAGGCTCTGGGGTGCCATGGAGGCGGCTTTGTTCCCTGCACCCTGCATCTTCGGCAAGCCCGCGCGCCCTTTAAGGCTTAACGGTGTCCGGGCCGGTGCTCATTGAGGCAACAGGATTTCTGGCCGGGTTTTGCGACCTTTCTTGACATATCGATGTCAAATGATTAAAAATTCGGACTTTGTATCAAAGGTTCCGGTGTGATCCGGTTACAAGATCACAATTATTCCGCCTGGAAGGCGTTTTGGGAGTAAGACAGCATGAAAAGGACATTTCAGCCCAGCAACATAAAAAGGAAACGAACCCACGGATTTCGGAAAAGAATGAGCACCAAGGCAGGCCGCAGGATTGTGAATAGAAGAAGGACCAAGGGCAGGCACAGACTGTCTGCTTGAGATCAGGCCGTGACAGCCTCTTCGGGGCGCAGCCGGTCTCTCGCGCCGACAGAAAGAATCAGGGACTCGAAGAGTTTTATCAGGGCCTACAGAAAGGGGCGCAGAGTCAGGATCCCCGGCCTAACCATCATACTTGTAGAGAATTTTTTACCATATCGCAGGCTGGGGATCAGCGCAGGAAAAAAAATTGGAGGAGCAGTCAGAAGGAACAGGGCTAAGAGAATCATCAGGGAATTGTTTCGAAAAAATAAGGAGATATTTCCTCCAGGTCATGACCTTATTTTTATACCTGACAGGGAATTTGTTCGGATTTCCTGGCAGGAACTGGAGACAAAACCTTTTGAAGTGTTCTGCCCAGGGAAACAGGGGAAACAGCAACAGGGCATTATTTGCAAGATGTGCTGACACCTGTCACTGCCAGTCCGGAAAAGGCCTTTTGTGGCAGACATCGGTCCGTTTCTGTCCGTGGCGGCAGTTAGACCTGCTTTTCAGACCGGTGGATTGAGATTGTTTGATGGGAAGCGATAAAGTCGCTGGAAAAAGAAAGTTTTGTAAGGATTGTATTGCTCCGGATGATTTGATCAGCCGTTTCTCAGCCGGGTTGTTCAAGCCCGGGAGGATGAAATGTGCCAGGATCCCGGTTGTATTTCTGATATCTGTCATCAGATTTTATTGTCTGTTCATATCGCCCTTCCTGCCGCGTTCATGTCGTTTTGTCCCCAGCTGCTCAAATTTTGCTGCCGAAGCCCTAAGAAGACATGGTCTGTTTCACGGATGCCTCCTTTCCATCAAGCGCATCCTGAGGTGTCATCCGTGGCATCCCGGTGGCTACGATCCAGTCCCTTGATCCGGGCTCTCTCATGTTTTGTAAATCGTGTCCGTATGTGAACGATTTGTTCGCCTGGTCTCTGAGCAGTGTGAAAAAAATAATGTTGGAAACATCAAACGCTTGTCCGAGCCTGTTTTTATGGACGTATGGAGTTTCACCAAAAACATCATTTCCGGACATACACTGTCTTGGGTCGCTGTGAGTATTTCCGTAATTAATTTCTGACTCGCAAAGGTTGTTGACAATGGAATCGCGCGCATTATTAGCTGTAGTACTTTCTATACTGGTCCTGGTGGTATTCCAGTATTTTGTTGGTCAAAAGGTCCCTTATCAGAAGACAGAAAAGCCTGTGGCAGAGAAGCTGGAAGAATCGGCGCCTGCCGGGGAGGCCGTGGTCAAGGGGGAGCATGCAGAAGATGGAGGTGCAGCGGTTTCGGACAGCAGGATTGAAACTGTCACTGAAGCCGGCCTCCGTCCGGAAACTGCCCAGACGCCCGGAAGAGACATTATCGTTGATACAGACCTGTACAGGATGGTGCTTTCGGAGAACGGGGCGGCCGTGAAGTCGTTTCAGTTGCTCAGGCACAGTTCCGGAGTGTCTGATGATACGCCCTTTGATCTGATCAATACTGCACCTCCTGCGCTGCCCCTGGTGATCAGACTGGATTCCAGTCCTCCCGTTGACATGGCCTCAGCTTTTTTTGAGGCTGACAGGGACAGGATCGTCTTGAAAAAAGAGGGTGATGAATCCCGCCTGACGTTTACATCGAGGCTCTCTGACGGCTCCATGGTCAAAAAAGTATATATGTTCCGACAAGGAAGCTATTGGATAGACATGTCGGTCTCAATGACAGGAAATCAGAGCGCTGGAGCCACCGTATTCCTTTACAGCCGGATGTATTCCGAGGATACCGGGTACTCTTTTTCCGGGCCGTCCTATTACGCAGATAATAAACTCCAGGAGGTTACTCTGGACAAGCCGGGAGAAACCATCTCCTTTACCGGACAGCCGGACTGGGTCGGGTTGGGCGACAACTATTTCCTGACCGCCCTGGTGCCCGAGGGTGGCCAGGAGGCGTGGAGTGTACGGATAGCAAAGGATATCAATAACCTGTTCCAGGTCCAGCTTTCATCCCTTAAAAGTGTTCCGCTCAACAGCGTCCAGGGGACAGTGCTCCTGCAGTTGGGGATGTATTTTGGGCCTAAGGAGATGGATCAGCTCAAGGCCGCAGGCCATAATCTTTCCAAGTCCATTGATTTTGGATGGTTCGATCTGATTGCCAAGCCGCTGCTGTATTTTCTCAAGTTTATGCACAAGTATATCCACAATTACGGCATAGCCATAATACTCGTGACCGTCCTCATTAAGATTGTTTTCTGGCCGCTTGCTCAGAAGAGCGCCAAGTCCATGAAAACCATGCAGAAGCTCCAGCCCAAGCTGGCAAAGCTGAAAGAGAAATACGGAGACGACAAGGAGGCCATGAACAGGGAGCTGATGCAGCTTTACAAGACCTACAAGGTCAATCCCATGGGCGGCTGTCTGCCCATGCTGCTCCAGATTCCGGTATTTTTTGCACTGTACAAGGTACTGCTTCAGTCGATTACACTGCGCCATGCTCCGTTCATGCTGTGGATAAATGATCTTTCGGCACCTGACAGGCTGATGATACCGGGAGTAGAGATACCCTACCTGGGTGGAATTCCAGTGCTGACCATCCTCATGGGATTGTCCATGTGGCTCCAGCAGAAGATGAGTCCATCTGCCCTCGACCCGACCCAGGCCAAGATCATGCAGTTTCTCCCGGTAGTATTTACCTTCATGTTTATAAATTTTCCTGCAGGTCTTGTTCTCTACTGGCTGACAAATAATATTCTGACAATTGGCCAGCAGTATTATACGAATAAATTTATTGACTGATCGGTGAATTTCAAAATGATAATGGAAAATAACGAATCTGTGACCCCTGAAGAAATGAAGATTTTCGAGGATGTGACAGTAGATCGTGCTGTCAGGGCCGCATGTGAATATTACGAGGTGGACAGGGACGATCTCAAGGTTGAGATACTGACCCGGGGTTCTACGGGGATATTCGGGCTCGGCGGCAGAAAGGCAAGGATAAAGGCGGTTCCACTGGCTGTCAGGGTAGTGGAAGAGGCAGAAGAGGAGAGTCTTGTACCGGAAGAAGTGATCACGGAGCCCGGACCGGCCGAGCCAGAGAATGTACCGGCAGCCGAAGAAAGATGTGAAGAGGAAGCATCCGACCAGCAGGATCACATGGTGGAAGCCGCAAAGGAGGTGCTGGAGAAGCTCTTCGCTGGCTCAGGTCTGGACGGAAAGGTCTCTGTCAGGGCGGGAGAAAAAGGGCTGTATATCGATCTTTCGGGCGATGATCTGTCACTGATCATCGGAAAGGAAGGCCAGGCTCTCGATGCCTTTGAGTACCTGATGAATCGAATATTGAGAAAGAGATTTGACGACTACAAGGCCATTTACCTTGAAGCTCAGGGATACAGGGAAAAGCGGGAAAGAACCCTTACACTTCTCGCCCACAGGATGGCCAAAAAGGCCAAGAAAACAAGGCGCTCTGTTACGTTGCAGCCACTGGCCCCAAGAGACCGCAGAATCGTTCATCTGGCCCTCAAGGATGTTCCTGGGGTGCGTACCAGGAGTATTGGAGAAGGGTTTCACAGGAAAATAATCATCACTACTGTCCGCAGACCAGGCGGAAACCAGAAGAAAAAACACCAAAAGAACAACAGTGCCTGATATTGTTCGGCAGGATGATACCATTGCTGCCATTGCCACCCCTTTTGGAACAGGAGGAATAGGGATAGTCAGGGCCAGCGGCCCAATGACCATCCCCCTGTTCAAGAGTGTCTTCAGACCGGCCAGGCCGGTAAGGACGATCCGGTCACATCATCTCTACTACGGCTGGGTGGTCGATCCTGGTGACAACAATCTGGTAGACGAGGTTCTGGCAGTGGTAATGATGGCTCCTCACAGCTATACCACAGAGGATGTGCTGGAAATACAGTGTCACAGCGGGCCGGCGGTGGTAAGGCGGATACTCGAGATACTGCTTGAAGATGGGGCGCGTCTGGCAGAACCCGGAGAATTCACCAAAAGGGCCTTTCTGGGCGGCAGAATCGATCTCGCACAGGCTGAAGCAGTCCTGGATCTGACCCTCGCACCGGCTTCGACTGCAGGCAGGCTTGCGGTCAATCAGCTTCAGGGACATTTCTCCCAGAGACTCGGTGAAATCAGGGCTACGCTGTTAGAGGCGCTGGCCGCCATAGAGGTGGCAATCGATTATCCTGAAGAGGACCTGGAAATTCTGCAGGAGACACAGTTGTCGGAGCTGTTGAGCCGGCGGGTGATCGACCCGCTGCAATCTCTCGCTGATGCCTTCACCAGGGGGAGCATCTATAAGACCGAACAGGAAGTACTCATTGTAGGGATACCAAATGTGGGCAAGTCCAGCCTTCTGAACGCCATCGTCTGTGAAGACAGGGCCATCGTGACTTCTATTCCAGGGACAACAAGGGATACCATAGAAGCAACGGCGGAACTCGGGGGTATTGCCGTGCGTCTTGTGGATACCGCCGGAATTCGGCCTGATCCAGACCCGATAGAACGCCTGGGCATGAGAAAGATTCGCGAAAAGCTGGATACTGCCAGACTGATACTGTGGATGCTTGATGTGACCCGGCCACTTACGGCAGATGATATGGAGGTGGGGCGGAACCTGATCCCTCTCGCGGGAAAGGACAGGGTCGTTCTGGTATTCAACAAAATTGATCTGGACCAGGCGTGGAAGAATGCGGCAGATGATCTGTTCAATGAGATCGTCCAGGCGTTTCCTTCCCTGGAGTCTGCCGTCAGAGCGGCTGTTTCAGCCTCAAGGGGAGACGGCCTGGACAGTCTTGCAGCTAAGATTACCGGGAGACTACTGGATGACGATACAGGGGAACCACTTTCTGTGGTACCGAACCTGAGACAGAAGGAAGTACTTCAGAAGGCCATTGTTTCCACAGACAGGGCATGCGCCGCTCTGTCTGCCGGCATGCCCCCTGACCTTGTGGCAATTGATCTCAGGGATGCCCTGAATGTTCTGGGAGAGATCACCGGCCACAATATAACAGACGAGATACTGGACCATATTTTTTCAAACTTCTGCCTGGGTAAATAAAAAAGACGACAGAGTCGGGGGCATCAGCCCTGATAATTCGGTTAGAGAGGCTGCCTGAGATGTAAGGCAGAGGGGCACAGGCGCACTTTGGCATTTCAACCTCCTAACAATGGCGCAGATCTGGTGAAATCGCAAACCTTCTGTGGCTTCAGATGCCGAATATTTTTTCGTTGAATCCGCTGCAGCTTTGTGGTGCAGGTTTTGGAGCACTATATTTGATGTGGCCCGCAATTTATTTCGATCAGCATTTGTTCGGCTTTTGAAGCGAATAAACCGGGATCATCTG
>DTYO01000051.1 GCA_012961845.1 Thermodesulfobacteriaceae bacterium | reverse complement strand
GGGAAAATGTTGCCCACCTCGGGATGCCTCTGGAAATGAGGCAAAAGAACAATTTTGAGAGGTGCCCTGCATGCAACTGCCGCATACTATATCTGATGCGCCGTCCCACCCCTGACATGTCATGGAGAAAACCTGAACACCGTCGGTCCGGCACTTCCAGCACCCTGTAATCGCATATATTTTTTATTTGTCCTGCAATCGGCCGGGCAGGCAGCCTCCGCCCTGTCTGTCTTCCCCCTGGCTGTACTGTCAAACCCGTGCTACGATCTCTGCTGACCAGACCCGCTTCTTTGGCTCGCCTCTTGCAGCTTCGGTATCTGTCAAACAATGACACCGGTAATAAACTGCCAGGGGGAGCGACCCGCACACAGTTGTGCTTCTGCCCGCTGATTTGCTGATATACAACGCATAGGAGACAAAATGGTTCTCAGATCCTTTTCCTTCAGTATCGGATTTATTGCATTCATTATTGTTTTTGGTTTCCTGAGAGGCCTGAGTACAGGCGAAATAATCAATTTCCAGTCCCTCTTAATCGTATTGGGAGGCATGCTTCTGGTCGCCTGGATAGGATTTCCACCTGAGTTGCTGGGCAATACCATGTCCGCCATCAGGCGTTCTTTTCAAACCCGAGAGCACGATTCTGAAACCATGTTGCTGTACGATATACTCGGTCTTGCAGACACATACAGGCGACACGGCCCACGCGCCCTTGAAAAGGCCTCGAAAAAAACAGAAGACGCGTTTCTCCGCTTTGGCACTACACTGATCGCCGAAGGATATGATGAATGGTCTCTTGTTGCAGCCCTCGAAAGAGAAAATATACGAAGGCACAGCATCAGAACCGCCCAGATACGGTTCCTTAAAACCCTTACCCGTCTGGCACCGGCCTTGGGGATGGCAGGAACCGTCATAAGCCTGATGCAGGTCATGAAAGAGCTTGGCTCCACAGCGAATCTTGGGCAGTCACTTGGGCTGGCACTCAGCTCAACACTGTATGGTTTGATTCTGGCAAACCTGTGTCTGCTGCCCCTGTCTGCAAAACTGGAAGAAATGGCCCAGCAGGAACTGCTTGACCGTACAATGACTATAGAGGCCCTTGAAGGAATAAGAAGAGAATATCATCCGCTGAGAATAGCTGAAAGGCTCAATGCCTATGATATATACTGCGGTATGAAAGGGATGAAGACGCGGGAAAAGGATGAAGATACGGTGGGGGGGGCTGCACATTCCGGCCCCGGCCTGACTATGGAAAGCAGCGCATGAAGCCGGAACGAATCAATAGAGAATTCAGTGCAGGCAGCAACCTCGGCAGGTGGCGTTCTTTCAATTCACAGCCTGATACCGAAGGAGGAGACGATTCCCTCTGGCTGATCACCCTGGGCGACATCATGTCCATGCTGCTCATCTTCTGCCTGGTATGGTTCACCATGCTGACCGGCAGGAATAATATTCCCGTCAGTCAGGTCCCTGCCGGAACAGCAGTCAAAGACCTCCACAATTCAGTGCTTGAATTCACACCGGCAGAAGTCAGGGACGAGGCAGTTGTTATCGTGCTTCGGGATTCCGTTGCATTTACCCCCGGAGAAGCAGGTTTAACTGCCTCTGGAAAAGCCACCCTCAAGAGACTGGCCCCGATATTAAGCCGTGAAACCGGCTACGATATAGAAATACTCGGCCACACTGACAACACCCCTGTAACAACCGGCGGACGCTGGGATTCCAACTTCGAGCTCTCCGTTGCACGTGCCATTTCGGTATCAAACATACTGGTTGACCATGGTATTGCACCAACCAGACTCAGGATGCAGGGTCTGGGCGAGCTCCATCCCGTCTTCCCTAATGACACTGTGGAACACAGGGCTGCCAACAGAAGGGTGGAATTGATACTCAGGCCGGCACACCGCACTTAGATCCTTCTTCATTCCATCCCCGATGGCCCCTAGATTCACATGACCGCTCAAGAACATCAGGTATCATCTTGTCTCCAAGGTCTTGATGGCCTCCACCAGCCTGTCATTGCCTGCCTTGTCTCTGAGGCTGATCCTTATGTATTCTCCATCCAGGCCCACAAAATTGCCGCAATCTCTTATTATAATACTTTTTTTTCTGAGAGACCGGGTCAATTCCGCGGCTGTCCATGGTTTATGGACCCTGAACAGGATAAAATGGGTGCTGCCCTTCAGAGGTTCAAGAAACGAACAGCATTCCAGCTCCATCAGAAGTCTCTGTTTTTCCCTCATGCAATAGTCCCTGACCTCCTGTTCATAATCCTGCCCGGCCAGCAAATATTCCCCAGCAATCTGCGCCAGACGGTTCACCGACCAAGGTCTGGCCTGATCAGCCAGTTCAGCCACCAGAGCAACACTTCCTGCAAGATATCCCAGTCTCAGCCCTGGGATACCATATATTTTCGAGCAGGATCTCAGCAGTACCAGATTGGATGGCACCCCCCTTGCTATCAGGGAACTCTCATGATCGGGTCCTAAAAAGGGGGCATATGATTCGTCTATTACCCAGGTTGTTTCGTGTGATTCCTTTATGACCCTGTACAGCAGATCAGGCGATATAAATCTTCCTGTGGGATTGTTGGGATTGCACCAGAAAACCAGGCTGCCACTAGAGGCAGATCCGGAAAGGGTGCCAAGGATATCCTGGTCGGTGCCGGAACCCGCTTCAGGCCAAGGGCCTGCAGTCTCTATCTCACACGATGCCAGCCTGGCCGCATCTGCATAGTCTGCATAAGTAGGCAGCGGAATTATCACCTTTCCAGGTGACAGTATCCTGGGAAGGCTGAATATCCATTCTGTAGTTCCGCTCCCCACCAGAAACTGGTCCGGAGACATCCCGTATCTCTGTGCAAGAGTCTCCCGCACCCCGCGGCTGTCCACCTCCGGGAGGCATCTGATTTCGCTGAGCCTTGAAATCAGCACCTCATCCAGACCTTTAGGAAGGGGCAATGGGCTGACATTGCTGCTGAAGTCGAGAATACTGTCTGGAGATCCGCCAATCTCTTTTGCCAGAGAATATACATCTCCGCCGTGGCCGTGCAGCATGGCAGCCCCCTACACCTTATTTTCAGGAGGTGGACCAAATGAACGCTCGAAGAGTTCACGAATGGCTCTGCGGCCTTCATCTGTCAGATACCTGGTCCCTGTTCCGCAAAAGGTATCGTACTGGATCACTGGTGTATCAGTGACCCATTCATGATCTTTCCAGGTAAACCACTGATTTTTTCCCTGATCATAGACACTGAGCGGTCTGTTGAAAAGCTTGGCAAGCTCTACTGCCCAGCCCGTGCCCCCCTTGACGGTACCATCCTCCCGTATCCAGCCCACTGCAAACACCTGATGACCGCTGTTTACCACGTGAAAAAGCGACTGGATGACCCGGCGTATTTTTTCCGCCTCGGCATATGTACGGTGCATCCTCTTCGAAACGATTTCCATGCTGATATCCCCCTGCTTGAGCTCCGCCTCGGTCAACACCCGTACATCCTTCCCGCGCTCCATGTCATGTCCCTTGAATGAAAAGTTTACCTCCTGAACTCCCCAGACCTCGGCATTCTTCCCAAATTCCGCTTCAGCACCCTTTAGGCCTCCACTGAAAAGTGTGTACTGTGAGCAATCAACCATTTCCTGTATTCCTCCTGACATGAAAACTGTTTACTGTATCGAATCCAGAAAATCCGGCAGCAGTTCCTTCAGCCTGGACAGGGCCTCTCCCCTGTGGCTGAGACTGTTTTTTTCTTCCCTGGTAAGCTGAGCCATTGTCTTCCCCAGTGACGGGATAAAAAACACCGGATCATAACCAAAACCATATTCACCTGCAGGACTTTGAGCTATTTCTCCCTCGCAGGCACCTTCTGCACTGATCCATCTGCCGGACGGATGGAAGAGTACCATGACACATCTGAACCGCGCATTTCTTTTCCCGGATGGAACCCCCTGCAGGTCCGAGAGAAGTTTGCTGTTGTTGGATTTATCAGTGGCATGCTCTCCTGAATATCTGGCCGAATAGACTCCGGGCGCACCATCCAGGTAATCCACTTCGAGCCCCGAATCATCTGCCAGAGCCATGATCCCTGTGGCCTTTGCAATGACCCTCGCCTTCTTCAGGGCATTTTCGTAAAATGTCTCTCCATCCTCTTCCACATGAGGCACATCCCGAATATCGTCAAGAGATACTACTTCCAGTCCGAAATCAGCAAGAATGGAACGCATTTCCTTCACTTTTCCAGGGTTTCGGGTGGCAAGTATTACTTTTTCCTGCATATCAATCTCTTCTCCCTGCTGAACGGAAAATATCCTTTTCAGCAGATCTTTATCTCGTTTTTTTCACCTGATAACACCGGCGTGAAATGAATGGAAACGGCACCGGTAGGACAGATTGAAAGGCATCTGAGGCAGCGGATACATGTTCCTGAATTCAATGCATCCGTCCCATTGTAAAAAGACACGTCTGTAGGACAGATTGTCCTGCATGCCCTGCACTGTAAACACCGATCAGGATGAAATTTCAACTGCAGCCAGCTCCACCTGTTGAACAGCCCGAACAAGGCACCCAGAGGACATACAACGCGGCAGAATGGTCTGGATACAATTGAAAACATGATCATGAATACGGCAAGAATGGTCATTTTATGTACAAAAAGCCAGCCTGCTGCACTACGCAGCTCCTTGTCCATCAATAACAAGGGGATTCCAGCTTCCAGACTACCGGCCGGGCATATGTATTTGCAGAACCAGGTCGATCCATAACCGAATTCATCAACTGCAAACAGCGGAAGCACGAAGACAAATGCACAGAGAAATATATAAGGGCCCATCTTCAAGCCTTTCCACAGGTTGATCTTGGGTACGGGAAGCTTGTAAATGAGATCCTGAACAAGACCGAAAGGACATATCCATCCGCACGGCATCCGGCCCATGAACGAACCGACCAGCCCTAGGCTGCCGATAACATAGGCACCTGTCTGGAACAGCCCCATCCTAAGGCCCGGCCTCAGTGTAGCGAAGAAATTCTGGAGAGCACCCAGCGGACACGACATTGTTGCAGCAGGACACGAATAACAATTCAGGCCCGGAAAACAGACCTTTTTCAGGCCCCCTTGGTATATCAGGCCGTTCCATGGAAAAAGGAAGTAGGCGTTTGCCAGAACGGCAAACAGGTACTGGCTCAACCTGCGCTTACGTTCCATCTAACCGATTCCAATGCAGCTCAGACACAGCGTGACACCATACCGCCAGACCTCTGCCGCATCTCCCGCCCATATTCCGAATCCTGTCAGGAAAAGGCAGACAGCCGTAACTATCAGAGGAACATATCTTTTCATCCGGTCCTCTCCTGTACGGATTCCTTCTTGGAGCCCAGATGGACCTCTCTGTCCCTCCTGTCGTCTATTTTTATCACTGTATAGACCCGCTGTGCTCCCATGGAAAAGGGTACTTCATGGAGGGCTCCTGCTATCTCCAGGAGCTGTCCCATGTCACCTTCAATGTTCGTACCCATGTCGGTAAGCTCATGGGGAATACCCTTTTCCATCAGAAACTCGTGCATCTTCACAACAAATTCGCCCACACTGGTGGAACCGGTCCCGATGGGAACCACGCCTATTTCCATAATCGCCATGATCTAGTCCGTTCTCACGTCAGGAAGTGAGCAGTTGCTCAACAGTAGAAACCGCTTTTTTAAGACTGAAGATTATCAGCCTGTCACCTGCCCTGATTACCGTGTCTCCTGAAGGAATTATCACGTCTCCCTTTCTGACCACTGCCCCTACATTCACGTCTACCGAGAACTCTATAGCCTTGAGTGGCTTGTCGGTGTATCCCCACCGCTCCGACACCACGCACTCCACCACTTCTGCATCACTGCCCAGGAGCGAAGCAGCCGAGAGGATGCCACCCCTTCTCACGAAACGGAGTATCATATTTGCCGCCACAAGCCTCCTGCTGAGAGCTATATCGATTCCCAGTTTTCCCAGCAGGGGAATGAAGTCAGGCCGACTTATGCGGGTTATGCATTTCTGTGCCCCGTGATGTTTTGCAAGCAGGCTGGCAAGTATGTTGGTGGTATCCCCCTCGGTAACTGCAATGAGGAGATCTGCCGACTCTATTCCCTCGGCCAGCAGATCCTGGGCATCAAGCCCATCAAAATTCAGAACGATGGCATCCTTGAGGTGTTCTGCAAGATATTCACACCTGCGAGCATTTGATTCAACCACTGCCACATCAATCTTCTGCTGTTCCAGCCCTCTTGCGACTCTGTAGCCGACCTGGCCGCCACCAATAATAAACACCTTCTGCGGGGCAATGCTTTTAAGATTGAGCAGCTCTTCCACTGCCCCCGTGTCATTTCTGCGCACCACCAGATATATCCTGTCTCCCTGCTGGACAACATCGCTGCCCCGGGGGATAAGAGTCTCACCATCACGAACAATTGCTACAATCACGAAGTCATACAGGCCTTTAAGATCCTTGAGTTCCGCCAGGGAAGCACCGCATACCGGATTGTCCTCCTTCAGCTGATATCCCACGAGGACTACTTCCCCATGAGCAAAATCCACAACCTCAAATGCCTCTGACACAGCGCTTATCCGCAGGATCTCCTGAGCCATGACCTGATCCGGATTGATCAGAAGGTCTATCCCCAAACTCTGCTCCTTCAGGGGCGAGCCCTCCGACAGGTATTCTTCGCTCTTGACCCTGGCCACCCTCCGCCTGACACCATATTCCTTTGCTATTATACATGCGATGAGGTTCACCTCATCTATATCTGTCACTGCTATGAAAAGATCTGCCTTGGAAAGGCCGGCCTTTCCAAGGATACGGTATGACGCGCCATTGCCTTCGATGGCCAGGATGTTGAGATCACGCTCCACCCTGCGCAGATGATCAGCATTTCGATCAATCAGAATGACTTCATGATCTTCCATGGAGAGCTGCTGGCAAAGGTGCCGCCCGACTTCTCCTGCCCCTATTACTACTATCCGCATTTACGTCTCTTCCTTGTTTTGTATCTGCTCACATAGTATCGCACCTGCCAGCGCAGGAGGACGGTCAGAGTTCAGGAACTACGCCTTCAATTCATCTGATGCCCCTCCTGGGAGCAGATGCAAATTACGAAGCTGCATCAGACAGGCGCATTTTTGCCACTTATGAGTTACCCTTTTTCTTCCTGGATGATTGCCTGCCCTGCAAACCTCTGACAGATTTTTGAATATACTCGCTCAGATTCAAAATGAAAACACCAGCCAATTATCCCAGCAACTGTTTTTCAAGTTCCTATGTGAATTTGGCGCCAGGGAATTTCATATGTCCATTTATCGGATGATTTCTTTCTGGGCCTGTGATAAGTTGCAACAGGAGATAACCGGAAATATGATCAATTCATAAAGGAGTGATACAGGCGGCCACGGGACAGGATGTATGCTACAGATGTCGTTTGATTTGCTTGCGGCTGCTCTTGAACGAGGCGAGACACTGGAGGCGGCGCCCGGACTCGAACCGGGGAATAACGGTTTTGCGGACCGTCGCCTTAGCCACTTG
>DTYO01000050.1 GCA_012961845.1 Thermodesulfobacteriaceae bacterium | reverse complement strand
GCTGCGCTTTTTTGTCTCCTTGCGCCTTGTCTTCGAACAAAAAATCTAATTTTTAGAGGTTCCCTGTAGTTATTTTTCTTGTGTGTCTTGCCTTAAACCAAATTTCTGATTTTTTGAGGAGCCCTATACATGTATTACCTTGATCAACGGGCAGTCACTACAGTTTTCCGCTGAAAGGTCGGTGTTGGTGTGTATCTTTTTCCAGATATCCTGCACCGCAGCCTCGGTGTCCGCATAGAAATTCTCTGAGCCGATCACCAAGTTCAGTCCGGTGTTTTCCATGACTTTCATGACCTGCCCCTTGACGCTGGATACGGCAAAGCCGAGCCCTGCGGCCCGTACACGTTCCACAAGCAGGGCAAGCGCTTCTTCACCGGATGCATCCATATCATTGATGCCCCTTGCATCCAGGAGGATATATCTCAGGTCTGGATGTTCATCTCTGAACTTGGTTACCTGTTCGTCGAGATAGCTGGCATTTGCAAAGAACAGGGCGCCGTCAAACCGGACAACTGAAATGTGTCTACAGCCCTTCAGCCGGTAATGCTCTGCGCTCTTGAGCACCTTGTCTTCGTGTAGTGAAAGCTCCGCTACGACAGGGCGCATGGATTTGTACAGGAATATCCCCATGGACAGAGCGGCGCCCAGCATGATGCCCTTGTCGAGGTGCGGTGCAACTGCGAGAGTTGCTACAAAGGTAATAACGGAGATGACTCCGTCATACCACTGGGCCTTCCAGGCGTGGACAAAACCCTTGGTGTTGACCAGGCCAATAACTGCCATCATAATGACCGCCGCCAGTGTAGCCTGTGGCAGATGATATAGAAGAGGAGTGAAAAACAGCAGTGTGATAACCACGACAAAAGAGGTTACCACCGATGAGATTCCGGAAACGGCCCCGGCCTGGAGGTTT
Source organism: Thermodesulfobacteriaceae bacterium (assembly GCA_012961845.1). Lineage (GTDB taxonomy): Bacteria > Desulfobacterota > Dissulfuribacteria > Dissulfuribacterales > UBA3076 > DTYO01. Next base: position 2,025 of record DTYO01000050.1, on the reverse strand, counting down.
ACTGCAGACCTGGAGAATGAGCCAGAGATTGAATAGCTGGATCCGATCGAACCGATGATATTCGCCAGACCCTGGCCGATGAGTTCCTGGTTGGGATCTATCTTTTGACCGGTCTTCGCCGCCATGGCCTTTGCAATGGCTATGGCTTCCATGAATCCCAGCAGTGAAATGATGATAGCCGTGGGAAGGAGTTTGAAAAAAGTTTTCACTGAAAGTTCCGGGACAGTGAACTTGGGCAGTCCTTCGGGGATCTTCCCTACAATGGCTCCGCCGCCCATCAGCAGTAACTTCGAAGGATCGAGCGGGTTGTTCTTGACCTTGATGCGCCAAGTCCTCTCATCGGTTTCAATTCCTGCCGGTATGGCATCCTTGGGATAAAATACATAGTTGTCACCATCCTGGACAGCTTCAAATTTCATGAATCGCAAATCATAACGGGCCAGGTGCACCTTTTCTTTTGTATGATTGAGCAGTGTGGTGAGAATGTTGATCTTGTTTTCTATTTCTACCTCCTCAATAGATGGCCTGTGTGTCCCTTCATGTTCTTCTCGTACTTTATCGAGCAGTTTACCCATTTCGGCACGTTCCTGACCGAAAGATTTGACTTGGGCAACAGCCGTGTTGAACTCGGAGATCTTTTCTTCAAGGCCCGGCATCTTGATGGCAGAAATGTCTACGAAGGTGTCTTTGTTGAATCCGGTCAACCATGAAATCAGGGTTGTCACCATGACAGCTATAAGGACATTGGGAATCCTGGGATTTATGCGCTTCAGGATTACCATGATGGCCACTGCTCCTATTCCATACAACAGGGTGGGTATGTGGGTGTAGTCAAGGGCCGCCTTGACAACCCTGATCATGGTTTCGTAGTGGTGTGGCGCCTTGTCTATGTAAACACCAAAAAATTTAGAGAACTGGGATGAGGCTATAATTATTGCAGCCGCGTTCGTGAAGCCATTGACTACGGGGTGGGAGAGAAAATTGACTACCAGGCCGAGACGGAGTGCGCCAAGCGAAAACTGAAAGATTCCAACTACCGTTGCCAGGGTTATGGAATAGGCTATGAATTCCGGCGAACCGGCAGTGGCAAGGGGCTCAAGGGAAGCCGCCGACATCAGTGATACAACGGCGACCGGGCCTGTTCCGAGCTGGCGGCTGGAACCAAACAGGGCCGCAACCATGGGAGGCAGGAAAGCCGCATACAGGCCGTAATAGGCCGGCAGGCCTGCCAGCTGGGCGTATGCCATGGATTGCGGTATGAGTACCAGGGCAACTGTGATCCCTGCAACAAGATCCAGCTTCAAGTCAGAAATCTTGTAGTCTTCAAACCAGAGTAGAAAAGGCAGGATTTTGTAGATCATGATGTTTTCCCTTGGCTGTGTATCGTTTTAAATACTGTGTTTTTTTAGTGCGCTGCAACAGAAAGTTATCAGATCACCATACAGCAGTCTGGTCTAATAAACATCGTACGTTTCCAGTCTTGCAACTCCGTCAACCAGAGTAAAAATCAGTATGGCAGTTTTTTTTGACGGTATGTTTCTTATTGAGCCATCCCTCTGCCCCTTCACGATTGCTCGCTCGAACATTGCGATAAAATAGGAGTAAATTTCGTCGAGATGCTGTTGACAGCGCGGATTTTTTCGGGCAAGCTGGTAGGGATAGTGGCGATGAAGGAGAAGAAAACGTTTTTTTCATCTTGCCTGCGAGATAGATATAAAATGAGAGCACTCCTTCTATCATGGCCAGGCCGTTTTTAAGTCCTGTTCCACAAAGTATTCCTCGAACTCTTTGACTACTTCATCCTTGAACTTTTCTAGGACGGCAAGAAAGAGTTCTTCCTTGGTTTTGAAGTGATAAAAGATGGTTCCGTCAGCTACTCCGCTTCCCCGGGCTATCTTTCCCATGGATGTGTCCCGAAAACCCTTTTCTGAAAAAAAGACCGTTGCAGCCTCCAGGATATTTTCTTTTTTTGATTGCGTCTGCAGCATCTGTCATATATAAGGGGACCTCTAAAAATTAGATTTT
>DTYO01000049.1 GCA_012961845.1 Thermodesulfobacteriaceae bacterium | reverse complement strand
TTGCGGCGAGCAGTACCAGCTCAACTGTTAAAGAAAAGCCTGAGACTCCGGTCGTCGGTCCTGAATCCCAGTGGATGCACAAGGTAGAGCACGGAGCCGGTGGCACCACAGAGCTTGGCTATGTTGCCGGTATTGGTAGGTATCTCCGGTTCCACCAGCACTACGTTGACACGGCCGAAATTTGTTTCCGCCGGACATGTCATCACTTTTTGTACAGGTATTTTGTACGGCATTCCGGGCAGAGACCCCTGACGTCAAGCCTGTGATCCAGGACATGGTAACCGAACCGCTCTGCAAGATCTTTTTCCACTTCAGCCAGCCTGGGATCGGTAAACTCCTCTATCTTCCTGCACTCCAAACACCGCAGATGGCAGTGGTGCTCATGCCCGTAGACATGTTCATAATGCATGTGGCCGTCTTCGAAGAAGACTTCCCGCACCAGCTCGGTCTCTATCAGAAGGGGGATCAGGCGGTATATGGAGGCCTTGGAGACATTCATACCTTTCTGCCTCATTTTCAGATAGAGAGAATCCACATCGAAGTGTTCGTGGGTCGCGAAAATCTCCCTTATGATCTGTTCTCTCTCTCTGGTATAGCGCAGACCGCGCTTTTTCAGGTAGTCCCTGAATATCTGGAGTTCCGAACCGTCTGACATGAACCTGAGTCCTTTCGAATACCGACAGTCTGTAATGGAAAACAAACTCAATTTCATTAACACTAGTATACGGATGCCCATATCAAGTCAAGGCCGATTCATGGATGCCGGGAGATTTTTTCCGTCGACACAGACTACACTGTTCCGCCATTCTGTTCCGGTTGTCAGTCGTGTCATTTGGGATTACCCTCAGGACGGATTGCCGACTCGGATCTTCCGGATCGGCGGAACGACTCACAGACCAGGAGAACAGCACTTATGAAACCGGACCACAAAACAGAATTGAAGACACTGGGGTTCATAGGTGGGGGCCAGATGGCAGAAGCCCTGATAAAGGGCATCCTCGCCTCGGGGATCATTCATGCAGACCGGATCACTGTATCAGACCTTTCCCCCGAAAGAAGAAAGATTCTGGAGGAATCCCATGCGGTTCATACCACATCCTACAACAGGGATGTGGCAGAAAGGTCGGGATTAATCATCATTGCGGTCAAACCGCAGAACGTAGGTCAGGTTCTTGCGGACATAACATCCCTGATAACCCCGTCGCACTTGCTGATTTCCATCGCAGCCGGGATCAGAGCGGCCTTCCTGGAAGAACGCCTCCCGGCCGGGACCAGGGTGGTCCGAGTCATGCCCAACACCCCGGCACTGGTACAGGAGGGAGTGGCTGCCGTGTGTCCAGGCAGCAGCGCATCTGCAGAAGATCTCCGGACGGCGGCGGAACTGCTGGGAGCAGTGGGACAGACAGTGACAGTGACCGAATCTTCCATGGATGCGGTAACCGGTCTCAGCGGCAGCGGGCCGGCATACGTATTCACATTCATAGAGGGTCTCACGGATGCAGGGGTCAGGGAGGGTCTCACCAGGGATATCGCGCGGAAACTCGCTGTTCAGACAGTCCTGGGCTCTGCGCTGCTGTGTAGGGAAACAGGGCGGCATCCTGCGGAACTCACTGACATGGTGACCAGTCCGGGCGGCACCACCATTGCAGGACTCCACACTCTGGAAAAGGGGGCCTTCCGGGGCATCATCATGGATGCTGTAAGAGCTGCTGCAGAGAGATCGGCCGAACTGGGATAACCTCAGGAGACAGAGGGAAAGCAGGTATTGATTTATACCAATGGCGTGATTAGTCTTTATAGGCAGATGCTCAAAAGTTGAGCAAATTTTTTCATGCCGGCCACCATAAGGTGTACCTCTAAAAATCAGAAATTTTGTTCCGGAACAAAGCGGACAAGAAAAATAACCGCAGACATATCAGTGAGATTTCGAGGATTATTTTTTGCGTCCAATACGGTTATGGGGCAAAAGAACAATTTTTAGAGTGCCAACAACAACCTTCAAGGACAATAAAGGAGGTCTCCACAGATGAAACTCAAGGCATTCATTTTAAGTTGTCTGGGGTTAATGTGCTTCTGGGCCAGTGCCCAGGCCGTTCCCACAGACATCACCGTAATGGTCAAGACCAAGGACGCCAAGTTCATGGGCACCAGCATGAGCGGCGCTCTCATCACCATCAGAAACGCCCAGACCGGAGAAATGCTGGCAAAAGGTGTCACCACCGGCGGAACCGGCAATACCGAGGTAATCATGAAGAGCCCCCATGTCAGGGGCTCAGCTCTTTCAGATGAAAAATCAGCCAAGTTCAAGGCAACAATCGACATAGACGAACCCACGCTTGTGGAAGTCACAGCCTATGGACCTCTTGCACAGCTCCAGTCGGCCAACCGGGCCTCGACAACCCAGTGGGTCATCCCGGGGAAAGACATCACAGGCGGAGATGCCTGGATGATGGAAATACCGGGATTTGTCGTGGACATCCTGGCGCCGCCTACCCATATAAAATTGAAGGGCGCTCCCAGAGACGTGCTGATCAAAGCCAACATAACCATGATGTGAGGCTGCCCTCTTGCGCCAGGTGGCGTATGGGACTGCGACAAATACCAGATCATGGGTATCGTGAAAAAGAACGGTGTGAAAACAGACGAGATTCCCATGAAGTTCACAGGAGAAAAAAGCCAGTTTGCAGGCACTTTGAGGGTTGACTCGAAAGGTGTCTATGAAGTCACTGTTTACGCATTTGATCCCAGCAACGGTAATACCGGTCTGGACAAGGTAACATTCATAGTAAAATAACCTTTCTCAACCGGCCGGCTTGATTTGACAGGCCGGGCAGAGGGATGCAGGCCTCTGTCCGGCCATTATTATATCCTTGAAGACGCACCGAACATCATCACCGCCACTACGGCACATATGAAGAACACCCATGGGTACCCCCAGGTCACCCATACCAGACCTGCAGCCGCCGGCGAAACCACGGAGACTACATGCTCCACTGAGTAACTGGTGGATATGGAGGCAGTCAGTTCATCCGGTGAATCCACGATACTGGAAAGGTATGTCACGTGAGCGGATCTCAGTGAAAACAGACAGTCATCAACTATATAGCAGGCAAATAGACAGGGAAGCACGATCTGTTCAGGGAGGCTGCTCTCCGCAAGGCCATAGCATCCGCATATCAGCAACAGCACCAGAGAATCGCCCATAAGCACCTTTCGTTCTCCGAGGATGTCGATCAGTTTTCCAAGAAAGGGTTTCACCATCATGCCCACGGCGGCCGAGACAAGGAACAGCCGAGCCATGGCCGGGGCGTCCTGATGGAATATCCGGATCAGAACCCACGGACCGAAGACCAGGAATATCTGCTTGCGTACGCCAAACAACACGGCCAGCAGGTAAAAGAGACCGTATTTCCGCTTGAACACGAAAGGTTTGCGCCTGATGCCCGTATGGCCCCTGTCCTGTATGAACAGCACGAAAATGGCGGACAACACCGTCAGCACAGCGGCACCCAGGTACAGGACTCCATACCCTAGGCCCAGCCTCCCTATGCCCGCCCATATGCAGGCTGCTCCGATGATCGCCCCCAGGCTCCTCAGACTCCTTACAATCCCGAAAAGACTTCCCCTTCTCCCCGGGTCGCTGAATGCCACACAGAAACTCTCCCTGAGGGTCATCGCCATGTGAGCACCCACAGACCAGACGAACAGCCATGCAGTAACAGCGATGACATCGGAAGACAGAAATGCGACTCCCGCGATGCCCGCAGCCACGGTGAACAGAGCGCTGAACAGTATCCAGGCCTCCCTGAAGGCAGCCAAGGGAGCCATAAGCATGAACAGGAGCATCCCCGGAATCTCCCTTATGGTCTCAACCAGGCCCCTCTGTGACGCGGTGATATCATAGGTGTCGGCCAGGAAATTGTTCAGGCTGCTGAAAAAAATCCCGGTGCCGGCGGCGCCCAGCAAGGTGCTCACCAGGAAGAAAGCAGTCCTGTGCCGCAGTAATCTGGATGCTGTTCCGGACATGAACACCTTTCATAATACAGATGACTCAACTTTCGGACTTGTACCAGCTGTCATCTAACCTGTTGAATCGTTTGCCAGAGTGGAGTGGCCGGGTGCAGTAAATGGATGATGGATTTCACAACCATGTCTGTTACCAGGCTGCAT
>DTYO01000048.1 GCA_012961845.1 Thermodesulfobacteriaceae bacterium | reverse complement strand
TCAAATGGTGGAGGCGGCGGGAATCGAACCCGCGTCCGAAAGCATTCCACTCAAGCGTCTACGTGCGTAGCCTAGGCTTTTTTATTTTCACCGAAAAATCCCCGCCCAGGCAGGGTATCTTTCGGTTAGCTTACAGAAATTTAACTTCCCAAGAGGTAAGCTCTTCTGAGAAGCGATCCTGTAAAAATTGCATCTTTTCCCGGCTTACAGGAAGGCTGAGAAAGATGTGGCCGTCTTATGCGGCCAGTGCGTACTCGTATTCAGAGTCGGCGTTTGTAATTGTCCTGCTTTTTTGCGAGGTTACAGGTCCCCGGCACGCAACTTGAGCTTCCATACCCCCGTCGAATCCGGTTCGCCCCCATTGTGAATGGAGTGTTCTAAAAGGCATGTGAAACTTGCATCTAAAATAAGACCTATAAAGGGCTGTGTCAATAAGTCTGTTTTTCCATTTGACTGAAAAAATCTTTTAATAGGCCCTCCTGATGTTTGAAGGCAAGATGAGAAGGCGGGGCGGACGGATCAAACCATTTCAATTCACTTACATCAGATGCCGGCACAGGATCACCCAAATCGGCTTCTGCAGTATAATAAATATTGAGAGTATAGATTCTGTCAGTTCCGTATGTGTCGATGTAAATACCCGATATCTCCTTCAGGCGGACGTGGAGACCGGTTTCCTCTCTTGCCTCCCGGACAGCTGCATCTTCCGGATGTTCATCAGGCCTGAGAAATCCTCCGACTGCATCCCAGGCGCCTTTTTGGGGATCTCCGGCCCGTCTCGCCAAAAGCAGTCTGCCATCCCTCACAATCAATACTCCGGCACAGGGCTTGGCATTGTTGTAATGGATCAGGCCGCAAACCCTGCACGGTAGGCAGTGGCTGCATGTTTCCGTTGTCAATTTACTGCCGCATTCCGGGCAGTACCTGAACGGCCACATAATGGTTACTCCTGCTTTGCACCTTATCTGATCTTGTACTTCTTCTGAAATTCCCTCTCCAGGGTCTTGCGCCGCATGGTCTCCCTCTTGTCATAGAGCTTCTTGCCTTTTGCAAGGGCGATTTCCACCTTAGCCCTGCCGTTCCGGAAATAGATCTTGAGAGGTATGATGGTATAGCCGCGTTCCTGGGTCTTCCCCATGAGTTTGCGTATTTCACGCCTGTTGAGCAGGAGTTTCCTGGTACGGGTCGGGTCCGGCTTGTCTGCAGGGCCGGAATGGGGGTAGGGTGATATGTGCACGTTGTGGAGCCAGGCTTCACCGCTCCTGAAGTCCACATAGCCGTCAGCGATGTTGGCCCTGGATTCCCTGAGAGACTTCACCTCAGCTCCGATAAGCACAAGGCCGGCCTCATAGGTGTCTTCTATGTGATACTGGTGCCTGGCCTTACGGTTCTGGCAGACGATTTTGATGCCGTTTCCGTCTTTCGCCATCACATTTTACCAGTTTGATGGTTTTGCCAGGATGCGGCGTATTTTTAGCTCAAAGAGTCTGTTGGAGGGTGCAGGCTTGATCAGTGCCACAGTGTCTGCACCCCGTGCCGTGCCGGCAACCGCAAGGCAGTCTTCCGGGGTGATCAGGCCGGCGTCAGAGGCCATGAGCACTATTTCCACGCACACCTTTGTGCCCTGCCCCAGAAGCCTGAGCGTGTTTGCGATCAGATCCTGCTGGGAGTAGGCCTGTTGTTCTCTGATGGCGGTCCCTATGCTTCTGAACGGCATCGTGCCCGTCAGCACCCTGGCGCCCAGTTCTTCTATCTTTCTCCTTGTTTCGTCGTACATCTCCAGAGTTCCGGGCTTCTTAAAACCCACGTTGTGGGTTACAATTACCACCTTGGTCTTGGAGCCCTCAAACATCTCTGCCGCCTCAAGGCCTGTGCCCCCCCGTGTGGATGCCACCACCACCTGCCTGATGCCAAACCTTGCCACACTTTCCCGCAGAACGGCCATGGCTGCATCAGTATTCCTGTATCCTGGTTTTCTGAAAGCAGTTTCCATAATAATGATGACTTTATAACAGCAGGGATTAAATATTCAACCCGGATTATTCAGCACACCTGCCTTCGAAGCGAATAATCCGTGTTCAATGGTTTTTGAAATGGTTGTCGCTGTTCATATCTTCTGATCTGAGCCTCTCGTATTCCACACTGAGCCCTGGATATCCCAGAAAGTCGTTAATGGCCTCTGAGACCTCAGGGCTCATAGTCATTGAATATTCATCAGGCAGTTTCAGGTACACCATGGCTCCGCCGTGGGCCGTGATGCATAGTTTTACCGGGTACATGCCGGGAAATCTGGCCAGCATTTCCCGCAGTGGTTTGAGAGCGGACGGATCAATCTTTTCTGTCCGGAGTTCGATGGACAGGCTGCTTGCCTTTCGGCTACATGTGACTTCAAGCGGTTCGATCACTTCTGCAATGATCTTGACCATTGAATCCTTGTCGTCTCTCTTCACTCCTCCTTCCACCCATACGGGAGCGTCGGAATCGATTGCCTCCCGGGAAGATGCATATATCTGCGGGAAGCACACTACTTCTATGGACCCATGAAGGTCTTCCAGGATCAGGAAGGCCATCCTGTCCCCTTTTCTGGTGGTGATTTCCTTTCTGCTTCTCACTATTCCCGCGATGCCCGCCCGGCTCTTTTCCGCAAGGCCGCTTATGTTCGCGGTATTGATGCTGGTAAGCCCGGCAAGATCCTTCTTGAAGGGGTCTAGGGGATGGCCGCTTATGTAGAATCCCAGTGCCTCTTTTTCAAAGGCCAGTCGCTGGAGCTGAGGCCATTCAGGAATGTCGGGAATGTCGAGAGCTGACCCGGATGCCTCTTCCGGTGCCGTCTGCGCCATGAGGTCAAAAAGTGAAAGCTGGCCAGCCATTCGTTCTTTTCGCTTCGTCTGTCCGAATTCAATTGCCTGGTCCAGTATTTCGAACAGTTGAGAGCGTCTGTGTCCGAGCGAATCAAAAGCACCGCATTTGATGAGGCTTTCAAGGACCCGCTTGTTTATTCTGCCAAGATCCGCTCTGCCACAGAAATCTCCAAAATTTTTGAATTTTCCGTGTTTTTCCCTCTCTTTTACTATGGCCTCTATGGCTCCGGTGCCGACATTTTTTACAGCCGTGAGGCTGAAGCGGATGCTGTCATCTTCAATGGTGAAACTCATCCTGCTTCGGTTTATATCAGGCGGGAGTATGCTGATTCCACGGGATTCGCATTCCCCCAGAAATTTTACTACTCCGTCGGTGTTTCCCAGTTCGTTCGAGAGGAGCGAGGCCAGGAAGGGAACAAGATAATGGGTCTTGAGCCAGGCGGTCTGATATGCTATCAGGGCGTATGCAGCGGAATGGCTCTTGTTGAACCCGTAGCCTGCAAACTTTTCCATGAGATCGAATATGATCCGTGCCTTGTCCAGGGGATGACCGAGCTTCCTGGCTCCTTCCATGAACCTGTCCCTCTGGGCGGCCATCTCGGCCGGTATCTTTTTTCCCATGGCCCGACGGAGCATGTCGCCTTCGCCAAGGCTGTATCCACCCAGGACCTGTGCGATCTTCATGACCTGCTCCTGGTAGACTATGACCCCGTATGTCTCCCTGAGAATCGGTTCGAGTTCAGGAAGAAGGTATTTTACTTCTATCTCACCATGCTTGGCCTTCACAAACTGGTCTACCATGCCGCTGTCCAGGGGGCCGGGCCGGTAAAGGGCTACAAGCGCTATGAGATCCGTGAAGCTCGAGGGCTTCATTCTCCGGATCAGGGCCTTCATGCCGGCGCTCTCAAGCTGGAAGACGCCGGTGGTGTCGCCTTTTGCCAAGAGTTCGTATGTAGCCTGATCGTCCAGAGGAATACTGGTGAGATCTATCGCTTCCCCCGTATGCTCCTTGATGAGTTTCTGCGCGGTGTCTATCACCGTGAGTGTCTTCAGACCTAAAAAGTCGAATTTAATCAATCCGGCCTTTTCCACATCTTTCATGGCGAACTGGGTTACGGTCTCGTCTTCCTGCCCCTTGGTCAGGGGCAGGTACTCCACCATCGGCCTGTCGGATATGACCACGCCTGCTGCATGGGTCGATGCATGCCTGGGAAGCCCTTCGAGTGAACTTGCTATGGTGATGAGCCTGGCCACCTTGGGATCGTTTTCGGTCAGTTCGGCCAGCTTGGGTTCCATCTCAAGGGCCTTGTCCAGGGTCATCTTGATCTGGTCAGGCACCAGCTTGGCGATCTTGTCAACTTCAGGGTAGGGAATGCCGAGGCCCCTGCCCACGTCCCGGATGACAGCCTTGGCCTTCATCTGTCCGAAGGTGATGATCTGGGCCACATGGTCCTCTCCACCGTATTTGCCGGCCACGTATTCTATGACCTCGTCCCTGCGCTTCATGCAGAAGTCTACGTCTATATCAGGCAGAGACTTTCTCTCAACATTTAGAAATCGCTCAAAGAATAGTCCGTAACGTACTGGATCAATGTCTGTAATGCGCATTGAATAAGCCACAAGGGAACCTGCGGCTGAGCCTCTGCCGGGCCCTACCGGTATGGACTGTTCTTTCGCCCAGTTTATGAAATCGGCTACGATCAGGAAATAGGATGCAAAACCCATCTCTTTTATTACAGAGATTTCTTCGTCGAATCTGTCGTGGTAGGCGGCAAGCATTTCCTCCGGAATGCCGTCTTCGCTGATACGTCTTTCAAGGCCTTCCCTGGCTAGGGACTCGAACCTTGTCTCGTACGTTTCTCCTTCTTCAAGGGGATACGTAGGGAAATGGTACCTGCCCAGCTCCAGTTCCACGTTGCACTGATCTGCAATTTCCATGGTTACCGCCAAGGCCTCGGGGAAATAATCGAATCTCCGTTCCATCTCTTCCGGAGAGGTGAAATAGATCTGGTCCGTGGTGAATCTCATTCTGTTGGGATCGTCAACGGTCCTGTTGGTCTGGATGCAGAGAAGTACGTCATGGGCCTCTGCATCCCCGGACGTCAGATAGTGGCAGTCGTTGGTTGCCACTACGGGGATTCCCAGCCGGGTGCCAAGGTCGATAAGACCTTCGTTGACCAGTTTTTGGTCAGGAATGCCGTTTTCCTGGATTTCCAGGTAAAATCTTCCTCTGAAGATGTCGGCATACTGCTCGGCGAGCTCTCTGGCCTTCTTGCCATCGCCGTTCAGGATGGCTGCCGGAACCTGACCGTGGAGGCAGGCGGAGAGCGCAATGAGACCTTCGTTGAATTCCCTGAGGAGTTCAAGATCCACCCTGGGTTTGTAATGGAATCCCTCGAACCGGGCCAGGGTTACAAGCTTCAGTAGATTGCGGTAGCCAGTGAGGTCCTTTGCAAGCAGGACCAGGTGGTAGGCGGCAGCTCCCGAACTTTTGGCGCTCTTGTCTCTGCGTCCCTTCGGTGCCACATAAATCTCACAGCCGATGATAGGTTTGATGTTGTTTCTGCGGGCTTCTTCATAGAATTTCAGCGCGCCGTACATGTTGCCGTGATCCGTGATCGCCAGGGTATCATAGCCGTATTCCAGAGCCCTGGGAAAGAGGTTACTGAGCTTAATGGCTCCGTCCAGCAGGCTGTATTCCGTATGCAGGTGGAGATGGGTGAACATCGGATCATTCCCATTCGATGGTTGCAGGAGGTTTAGAACTGATGTCATAGCAGACCCTGTTAACCCCCCTCACTTCATTTATTATGCGGTTGGAGATCCTGGCCAGTATCTCGGCAGGGAGCCTGGTCCAGTCTGCCGTCATTGCATCCAGACTGTCCACGATCCTGATAGCTACCACATGGTCGTAAGTGCGTTCGTCACCCATGACTCCGACTGTCCTGATGGGCAGCAGGACTGCAAAAGACTGCCATGTCTTCCTGTACCATCCCGAGGTCTTCATCTCTTCCAGGACTATGGCATCGGCTTCTCTCACTATTCTCAGACGTTCTTCCGTGACATCACCGAGGATCCGGATTGCCAGGCCGGGGCCGGGGAAAGGGTGCCTGTGTATGAGTTCGTCCGGCATGCCCAGCTCCCGCCCAACTTTTCTTACCTCGTCCTTGAAGAGTTCCCTGAGGGGTTCAATCAGTTCGAGCTTCATGACCTCGGGAAGTCCCCCAACGTTGTGGTGGCTCTTGATGGTGGCAGAAGGCCCCTTGAACGATACACTCTCGATCACATCAGGATACAGCGTCCCCTGGGCGAGGAAGTTGACATCGCCTATCTTGTTTGCCTCTTCCTCAAAGATTCTGATGAATTCCCTGCCGATTATCTTACGCTTTTTTTCAGGATCTTCCACCCTTGAAAGCAGGGCCAGAAATCTGTCCGCCGCATCTACGTAACGGACATTCAGGTTCAGCTGTTCCAGGAAGGCCAGGACTACTTCGGCCTCGTTCCTTCGGAGCAGGCCGTTGTTGACGAATACGCAGGTGAGCTGGCGTCCCACCGCCCTGTTGACCAGCAGGGCGGTGACAGTGGAATCGACGCCTCCGGAGAGAGCACAAATCACCCTGCCGGTACCGGCCTGCCGGCGGATGCCTTCTGTTGCGCTTTCAATGAATGAATGCATGTCCCATGTGGGAGAACAGCCGCATACCCTGAATAGAAAATTGCTGAGTACGTCCACCCCGATTTCCGTATGGACCACTTCGGGATGAAATTGTACCCCGAATATCTTGAGCGTCTCGTGCTTCATAGCTGCCACAGGGCTGGAATCACTGCCGGCAATGCTGATAAATCCCCGGGGCAGCTCCTGGATCCGGTCTCCATGGCTCATCCAGACCTGGTGCCTGACCGGTTCGGTAGCAAGGCCGTGAAACAGATCCGAAGTGTCGTGGATGGACAGCTCAGCCGGGCCGTATTCCCTGTAGTCGCTCCTTTCTATCTTCCCTCCCTTGATGAGGCTGATGAGCTGCATGCCGTAGCAGATCCCAAGAACTGGGATGGAAAGGTTGAAGATTTCCGGAGAGACCGCAGGGGCATCGGTGTCATGGACGCTGGAAGGGCCGCCTGAAAGCACGATTCCCCTTGGTTTCATTGCCCTGATCCTGTCTATGGACAAGCTGAAAGGGTGAATCTCACAGTAGACCTTGGCCTCCCTTATCCTCCTGGCAATGAGCTGGGTGGTTTGGGAGCCGAAATCCAGTATCAGTATGTTCTGTTCATGTAGATCCGTCATTGTGATTGAATGCCTCCAGCATTTTCTGGTGGTGTCGTGACTTCAGTCTGACTAGTTTTTTCCGGACAGACACCCAGGTGCCTCTAAAAATTGTCCCTTTGCCCCATAACCATGTTGGACGCAGAAAATAATCATCAAAATATCAGTGATATGTCTGCGGTTAAGTTTCTTATCCGCCTTGTTCTGGAACAAAATTCCTGATTAATCAGATGTGCCCACCTTTTGGAGCATGTCGTTTGGAAATAATCAATATGGGACACTGAAAAATAACATCTGAGAGGTGGTTAGCCAAGTTCATACCTGGTCTGAAATGGTCTTTTCAACCGACCGCTGCCACATTACCGATCAAATTTGTTTCAGATATCAATTACATATTAGAGCCCATTTTTTGTTTTCCAAGACCCCTCGCGAGCGTTCCTGTTTCCCGACTGCACGGGACAAACAGTGCACCTGTGGACATTCTGATGAAATCCGTTAGGAAAAATTGATTCCATGGAAAATCAATATTAGGAATGTTGTTCCATGGAGCTCTTACTCGTCATACCCGGAGCCGTTATCTGGTTTTCTATACTTCTTGCTCCCTGGCGCCCGTGGAGTACCCGTGAATACCTGGACGCGGCCGGTACGTCAGCAGACGAAGATTTCTCTGACATCACGGTGGTGATCCCTACCAGAAATGAAGCTGCATACATAGAAAGGACACTGCATGGGTTGTATGCCCAGGGGAAAAACCTTTCTGTCATCCTGGTGGACGACCGTTCGGATGACGGCACGTCCGTGGCTGCAGCAGCTGCATCCGTAGGGAATCTTACCATAATCCACGGCCGTGAGCTTCCCAAAGGCTGGAGCGGAAAACTATGGGCTCTGGAGCAGGGACTTGAGAACGTCAATACTCGGTTCACCCTGCTCATGGATGCCGACATAGAACTCAAGCCGGGCATTCTGGCCCTTCTGCGGAATACCATGAGGGAAAAAGAAGTCCAGCTGATCTCGCTGATGGCTCATCTCAGGATGGAAAGCTTCTGGGAACGAATGATGATGCCTGCCTTTGTGTATTTTTTCAAGCTTCTATATCCGTTTCGTCTGTCCAACTCCGCCTTTCCGCATGTCGCCGCCGCAGCTGGCGGCTGCATTCTGGTTGAGACAGCGGTCCTGAGAAGGGCAGGGGGATTTGAGGCCATAAAGGACAGACTGATTGATGACTGTGCGCTGGCAGGACGGGTCAAGGCTATGGGATATCGTACCTGGACAGGTCTTACCCGTTCGGCAGTAAGCCTCAGGGCATATGATCGGCTGGAGACGATATGGGAGATGGTGGCAAGAACCGCCTTTACGCAGCTTCGGCATTCGCCTGCTCTTCTTATGGCCGTTACCGTTGTGATGGTGTTCATGTTTCTGGGGCCGGCGGCAGGACTGTTTTTTAAGGGCTGGACTTTACGTGGCGTCTCAGTCGCAGCCCTGACTGCAATGACGATAACCTATGTGCCCACGCTCGTGTTCTACGGCAGAGCCAGAACCTGGGCCGCTGTATTTCCGGTGGCTGGAATGCTGTTTCTGCTGATGACATGGAGTTCGGCCCTTCGCCACTGTGCCGGCAGGGGTGCTGTATGGAAGGGAAGGCGATACTGATAAGGAAAAAGAATTTATGACACCGGTGGGTATTCCGTGGTATAAGAGAATTCAGGTCCCGTGATAAGCGTTGCTCCATGTTGACTTGAGCAATGCGGGCTATTTAATTTAGTTAGTAGAAGATAATTTTCCCAAGGAACAACAGTTATGATGGAAGTGATCTTAGCCAAGCCTAGGGGGTTCTGTGCCGGTGTGAACCGGGCCATAGAGACTGTGAAACTCACCATAGAACGCCATAAACCTCCTGTCTATGTGCTGCACGAAATAGTCCATAATCGTCACGTGATCGAAGGTCTCAGGAACCGGGGGGCTACTTTTGTGGAATCCCTCTCGGAGATTCCAGAAGGATCTCTGACCGTATTCAGTGCACATGGTGTTGCGGACAAGGTTGTTGAAGAGGCTGTTTCCAGAAACCTCAAGGTGATAGACGCCACCTGTCCGCTGGTCACCAAGGTGCATTACGAGGCAAGGAAATACAGTGAACAGGGACTGGATGTCATAATTATAGGTCATCCGGGCCATCCTGAAGTGGAAGGAACTCTCGGCAGGGTACCCGGCCCTGTTCGTGTTCTCTCGACGGCCAGTGAGGTATACGATCTGGAAGTCAAGGAGCCCGGGCGTATGGCCTTTGTGACCCAGACTACACTCAGTATGGATGACTGCAGTGACGTTACTGCAGCTCTGAAAGAGCGTTTTCCGGGCATCAAGGGGGCAGAGCTCAGGGACATATGCTATGCTACTCAGAACAGGCAGAATGCCGTCAGGAGACTGTCGAGGGAAATCGATCTCCTGCTTGTAGTGGGTTCCAGAAACAGTTCAAATTCTAATCGCCTCCGGGAAGTCGGCAGCCACCACGGGATTCCGTCATATCTGGTGGATGATGCCTCCGATGTCAAGCCGGAATGGCTGAACGGGATCCGTAAAATAGGCCTCACTGCAGGTGCTTCCGCCCCTGAAGAGGTGCTTCAGGGTGTTTTGGGCAGGCTGCGTGAATATTCAGACATAGCAGTCAGGGAGATGGAAGGACAGGAAGAATCCGTGCGTTTCCGTTTGCCCGCATCGATGTATATTTAGGTCTATCGGACGGCAAGAAGGATACGATGAGATCTCACACTGCAGATACTGAAGAAGTTTCGGCCAAAAGGCACGATGAGGATGCGAAATCGGCGCTGCAGGCTAAAGAGGCGCCTGGCCCCGGTGAAGAAAAATATATGGGAAGGGCAAAGAAAAGGCTGTTCATAAGTCTTGTGGCAGGGACCAGCCTTACCGTAATCCTGTTTCTTGTTTTACTGTGGGTGGTGCCCTACATAGGACTGGGCAGCATCCATCCTCTGGCCCCATGGATAACTGGTGTTCTGGTGGCATTTGCGGTTCTGATGGTGTTCTGCGCATCAGTCGGTCTTGTACTGAACCTTGCCTTCGGCAAGTCCCTGCCACTGTTTTCCAGGATCAGAGGGATTACTGTGAAACTTTTTCTCCCTCTGATGACCCTGCTGGGAAGGGCGCTTGGAATATCAAAGGACCAGATAAAGTCGTCTTTTGTCAGTGTAAACAATGAACTTGTAATGTCGTCTGTGGATAGGAGCTGCAGACCTGATCAGATGCTCCTGCTTATGCCCCACTGCCTTCAGAACAGTAAGTGCAAGATGAGGCTTACCTACAACATTAACAACTGCAAGAGATGCGGCAGGTGCCCCATAGACGGCCTCCTTGAACTGAGCGAGAGATACGGGATACATCTCGCAGTGGCTACAGGCGGGACCATAGCTCGGCGTATAGTGGTGCAGAGGCGTCCGAGGATGATACTTGCCTGTGCATGTGAACGGGACCTGGCCAGCGGCATTCAAGACACATATCCACTTCCGGTTTACGGAGTACTCAACCGGAGACCAAATGGTCCCTGTCTCGATACACTGGTACCCATGAGGGAACTTGAGGCTGCCGTCCGCATGTTCATGGATCCGGAATACCGGCCGGAAAGAAGGCACTCAAGCGAGGTCCCCGCCAGACCGGACACGGAAACTTCCGCAAAGATAGTGAAACTCAAGAGCCAGACGGCCTGAATCCGGCACTTCGTGTGTTTATGTTCTTGTACTGAAAAAAGACAAACAAAATGGAGAAGAGTACAGTACTGGTTACAGGTTCGTCTGGGCTGGTCGGATCGGCCGTGGTCAGACGACTGGTCAGGGCCGGTTATAGTGTAAGAGCGCTTGTTCGGCCTACCAGCGATATTCGAAACATAAGAGGCCTGGGAATTGAAACCGTCACAGGAGACCTGACAGAGCCGGCATCCATCAAAAAGGCCGCCAGAGACTGCAGGTATGTCTTCCACGTGGCGGCAGACTACCGTCTGTGGGTGCCTGATCCGGAACCCATGTACAGGGCGAATGTCGAGGGGACCGGAAACGTTATGTCTGCAGCACTTGAAAATGGCGTGGAACGGATAGTCTACACCAGCAGTGTCGCCGTTCTGAAAACCACCAGTGACGGCACTGCTGTGGACGAAAACGGCGAGGCGACCCTGGATGACATGATAGGTCATTACAAGAGATCAAAATTCCTGGCAGAGGAACTTGTGAAGAAGATGATCAGTGAGGAAGGGCTGCCAGCAGTCATAGTAAATCCTTCGACTCCGGTAGGGCCGGGGGATGTCAAGCCTACTCCCACCGGCAGGGTGATAGTGGATGCAGCTTCCGGGAAAATACCCGCCTATGTCAACACAGGGCTCAATGTTGTTCATGTGGATGATGTCGCCGAAGGGCATGTTCAGGCACTTGAGCGGGGGCGGATCGGAGAGAGGTATATCCTTGGTGCGGAAAATCTGACTCTCAGGGAGATGCTGGCGGAAATCGCAGGTATTGCAGGTCGGAAGCCGCCTAGGATACGCCTGCCTCACAATGTTCTATATCCGGTTGCCAGGATCTCGGAAAAGCTGGCCGAAATGAGAGGCGGACCTGAGCCGAGAGTAACCATGGACGGAGTCAGAATGTCCAGAAAAACAATGTTTTTTTCCTCCAGGAAGGCGGAAGATGAACTGGGCTATCGCCCCAGGCCGAGCAGAGAAGCGCTCAGAGATGCTTTGAACTGGTTCAGGAAACACGGGTATATCAGGTAACGGACCGGATTGATGAGGTCCTGTGACAGGCTGCACAGAATAATTTTTGGCGGGTTATGGCACATCGTCTCCAGGCATCCATGGCTTGTAATTGCATGTGGCCTGGTCATATCTCTTGCTGCAGGTGTTTACGCTGTCAGGAACCTGAAGCTGGACAGCAATCAGGATCATCTTGTTTCACCTTCAGTGCCCTTTCAGAAGAGATACCTCGATTATCTGAAAAATTTCGGAGACCAGGAATACCTGTTCGTGGTCATAGAGACAGAAGGAACTGATACCGGGCGGGAAAAGGCCGGGAAATTTGCAGATTCTCTGGCTGCACATCTTGGCGGTCATCCGGATCTGATCAAGGCCATATATTATCGCATCTCTCCTTCGGACCTGGGAGACAAGGTCTTCTATTATGCATCTCCTGATGAGGCCGGACGTCTGGCTGAAAACGTCGAATTACT
>DTYO01000047.1 GCA_012961845.1 Thermodesulfobacteriaceae bacterium | reverse complement strand
CTGTTCCGCCCACCAGAACATGTTCATCCACTTCGATCCATACTTCAAGCTTGTCGAGGACCCCTTTCTTGTCCAGTACAATTACATAGTTGGGAGTGGTGCCCTTGACCTTGGTCAATACATGTTCCACTTGGGACGGAAACACGTTTACACCGTTGACTATGAGCATGTCGTCGCTTCTGCCCTTGATGGAATCCATTGTGACCATGGTCCTGCCGCATGCGCAAGGTTCTCTGTGCAGCTTCGTTATGTCCTTGGTGCGATAGCGTAATATGGGAAGGGCCTGTTTGGTCACTGTGGTGAACACCAGCTCGCCTTCCTCGCCGTCCGGAAGGCGTTTGCCGGTTTCAGGGTCTATTACCTCAGGAATGAAATGATCTTCAAAGACATGGAGGCGGTTGCGGGGACAGCTTGATGCGACCCCGGGTCCTATTATCTCGGACAGTCCATAGGCTTCAATATATGTAATGCCCCAGGCATCTCTCAATTCCTGCCGCAGCCCCTCCGAGGCCGGCTCGGCTCCGAAAAAGCCCGCTCTAAGGCTGAAATCCTTTTTCAGGTCATATCCTTCATCCCTGGCCACTTCTGCCATGTGCAGCGCGAAAGAAGGGGTGCATGCCAGTATGGTTGCTCCAAAGTCCTTCATGAGCAGAAGCTGTCTCTTTGTAAAGCCGCCGCTCGAAGGAACCACCGCAGCTCCCACCATTTCCGCTCCGTAATGAAATCCCAGACCTCCGGTGAAGAGACCGTAGCCGTATGCGTTATGAACTACGTCTCCAGGACCGACGTTTACCATGGTCAGACATCTGGCCATGACCTCTTCCCATATTTCCATGTCATAGCCTGAATAACCGACGACGGTGGGTTTGCCTGTGGTGCCCGAAGAAGAATGGATGCGAATTATCTGATCCATCGGGCTGGCAAACATGCCGAAAGGGTAGTGGTCTCTGAGATCCTGTTTCGTAGTAAAAGGCAGTCTCTGCAGGTCGTCGATGGATTTGACATTGCCGGGTTTGATGCCGGCTTCATCCAGCATGTTACGGTAGAAGGGTACCAGGTGGTAAATGCGCAGGAGCATGTCCTTCAGACGTCTGAACTGTACGGCTTCTAATTCTTCTCGGGGAGCACATTCAATTGGATTCCACATTATTGTTGCGTGTCCTTTCGTTGGTCTAGGGGGCTGCAGCTTTCTGACTGCGCCTGGTATTGTACCCGACTTAATGGAGCAAAGAGAGCATGTCGACAGCCCAGACGGCACATTCTTCTGTGCATGATCCGGGTGAAAAAAAACCAATTCTTGCTGCCTGTGGATTTACGGCAGTGGAGTGTGTATGTCAAGACCCATACGCGGATGCACTGTCGTGCTCGACAGCGTAGAGATCCTGTACGATCTATTCGATATCCGGCTTGATATCGATCCTGTCATCAGTGGTGTTCCGGGACGGGAAAATAGGGGCGATAATTTTGAAGGGCAGCGACAAGGCATCTCTGACAATGTTTTTTATTGCCGTTCCAGCTGCCCTGCCTGAGAGAACCTGGACCTTCGGATCCGTGATCTTGCCTGTAATGCTGACAGGAATGGCAATCATAGAGTTGTCTTCTCCCACCAAGGGCTGTCCGACAATGGGGACCTTGCTGATTATGGCGTCTACTGTTTTGAAAGGAGATTCCAGCAGAACCATGTCTATTTCTCTGGTGGCAATATTTATCGTTCCCTGTCCGAACAGGTTGATCCCGCTCCCCTTGATTACAAGTCGGCGGATGTCCAGGTGGTTGGACTCCACAAGTCCTGCAATCTCCAGATCTGAATACCTGAACCCCTTTTTGCCGAATTCTTTGAGACTGCCTGGTTTGAAGATGTCTACCATATTGACGATGCTGAGTACTCTTGAAAGCAATGTCATGTGCATTATCCGTCCGCTGCTCGAGCTGAGCTTGAAATGTCCTTTTCGCCAGTTCCGGATCCTGCCTTCAAGTTCTGCAGCAAGGCTGAATGCTCCTTCAATGGAGTGCTGATCTATTCCCATGCATGAGAAGAAATTTCCGAACTCGACACCGTCTTCAGAAGCAGTGTTGATTGAAAGCACCGTCGGTCCTGATTTTTCGTTGGAATGCCAGATTCCTGTAGTCATCAGGTCACAGATGTGTCCCGATTCGATGGAAAGGGTGATAGCGTTTTCAGGCTGAAAGACTATTTGCCCCAACATGTCCTGCCATTCGTATTGATGTTCCAGGGTCGGAGAGGCAAGGTTGAGTGATTTCCCGGTAAATCTGAAAGTGTCCAGGCGGAAATCTATTTCGCCGGTAAATGCAGGAAAAGGGCAGGGCTGTATATGGTGGCGGGCTTCTCCGGCAGTCACGGACTCAATCGGTGGGATCAGCCTCGGGGATGTCATGCCAAACTGTCTCAAAAATTCTGTAATTTTTTCGTATGATATGAATTCAGATTCCAAATCGAGATCCAGCCTTGTCTCGTTATCTGAAAATGCCATCCTGCCCGTAATATTGACCACTTCATTGTCCAGGTTAAATTGCAGATCCTCTATTTCCAACGCTGAGCCGGTGGCGCTGAGATCCAGTATCTGGATCTCAGCACCGGGGTCTTCTGTACACCAGCAGTTGAGAGAGGATATCCTTATGTTTCCCTCTGCAGACACCGGGTGTGCCCCCTTTGTGCCGCAGGTGAATTCGCATGAACCTTCTATAAAACCGGAAAGCACCTGGTTGTTTTCCATGATGAAGTCAAGGGTGCTGCCGTCCAGCCTGCCGTCCCATCTCAAAGATATGCCCGGTACCGGATCCAGTGATGAACTGAATGACAGGACCGCATTTTCCTGACCCATTGCAATAGCCAGTCTGTTGATGTCGAATCTGTCCGGGGTGGATATGATGTCCAGCTGGACAGCTGCTTTTTCACGGCCCTTCTTTGTCCGGGCAAATGAACCCGTCACATTCAGATAATCCTCAGCCCATGCTACCGTGAGATCATCAAGCATACATGGTACGGCGGGATAAAACCGGCGGGGTATCCAGTTTTTTGATTTTATCCATCTCGAAATGTTTTCATCCACGGTACCGGTGAACTTGAGGTGTCCACGCCAGTGTTTCAGTTTTCCGTGCTGAAGTTTCCCGGATACATTCATCCTGTGATTCGAGATGTCCAAGTCTAACCTGGAGAGAAGCAGCGCATCCCGAGTTAATTTGAATCTGCCCCTCTTTACTGATATACTCCCAGGAAGTTCAGGGCTGTTGAACTTGATGCCGTCGGCTGAAGCATCCAGCCCGTAAGTCCAGTTGTCCGGGGAGTCAATGCAGCCCTTGAAATAGGCGCCTTTTATTTTCAAAGGTCCTTCAATTGAATCAAGCACCGGTTTCAATCGTCTGCCAACCAGTGTAAACGTCTTGAGCTGCTTGAAAAGTACAGCGGAATCGATATGTCCTGCGAACCGGTCTGTTTTCAGACAGATTTGCCTGTCCCACCGGACAGACCCGGTGAATTCACGGACGATGTGTGGTCCTGCATGGCCGGACACCGAAGACCATTCTGCCTTGTCCGGACCAATAAATCCACTGCCGTCACTGATGGTAACTAGCGAATTTATTCGTTCGTACCATGCACTGCCCTGAACCCGGGATATGTCGACAAACACTGATTGTTTGTTCAGGGTACCCCTGATCTTGAGATTCGCTGCAGCCCTGCCCTGGACTTTTGAAAACAATTCGAGTTCCTTCCTTACCTTTTCCGCCCCGATGGTCCTTTTCAGAAATGAATGCAGTTCTGATAGATCGGCTTCCAGCTCTACGTCTACTTCCAGAACCTTTTCAGGGCCGCTGAGTCCGATGACGAGAGAACCGTTTGATATCGGGCTGGTGCCTGTCTCGGCCGATATCTCTGGAGCCGTGAGTATACCGTCACGAATGGTCACGGGTCCCGTGGTTTCACGAAATATAAGCCCGATTTTCGGTACGTTGAATACACCGCGGCTTACATCTCCTGCAATCTTCATGGCTTCGACAGACCGGAAATCAGGGGTTGATCCGTTAAAGGTGAAATGCAGACTGCCAGCACGGCCTCCCTGAACAATCGTGAAGATTTTCTGAACTGTCTTCCTGTTGCCGCAGAAGGCCAGTATCTTCTTTCTGACACTGCCGATATCTACACTCGTGGCTCTTATGTCTATTTTCCAGTCCAGCGGCCTGTTTTTCATGTCGGTGCACAGGATGGTCCCAACCGCTGCCAGCTCGGGATCGGTGAGCTCAAGGGTGTTGATGGAAACTGCATAGCGGTTGTCGTCCTTTTCCAGGGTCATGTCGGCCAGGCCGCATGAAAACAGCATTTTCCTGCCTTCCGGACTGAGAATCAGGCATGGCATTTCGGCACGGATCTGTGCAGACAAACATCTGCTGCCAGATCCTTTAAGGTGGGTGTGGAAGTTCATGTCCGAATCGACAGGTATGTTCGGCCTGAGGTCTGCATAATGCCGGAGAAATTCGTGGGGATTGAAATCACGGCAATCGAGGTGCAGATCATATGTGAAGTCGCTGAGCGAAATTTCTCCTTTTGTCCTGATCTTTTTTGCAAAACGCGGGACAGCAGCCAGTGAGAAGACGATTTTTTCATGCCTGAAATCCAGCCTTCCGGTTATCCCGGAGATATGGATTGAATCATCATCTGAAACCAATCTCTGCAGAAGACCGCTGGCCGGCAGTTTCAGGCTACCATGCCTGACAGCTATTGAAGGAATTTCAGGAGCTGATTCTGCTTTTTCGCTCATTAAACCTTCGAATGATTCTATGGTGAACGCCGGCCTGTTCAATGATATCCTGGCCACGCCAATACTGCCGATTAAGAGGTTTTTCCAGTCCGGATAGACGGCAATTTCAGGCAGCATTGCTTTTATGTGTGTGTGTGAAACTGCCAGATTGGTTATGGAAATGTGCGGAAGGGGAACCCAGTTTATAGAGATCGCCTCAAGGTGGATATCCATGTTAAGGCGCTCTGAGACCGAAGCCGCCAGTTTGCTGCGTATGCTTTCATGATTTATCAGAAAAGGTATCCCTAGCAGGAAAAGAAGAATCAGGATGACCGGGAATGCCAGCTTTTTGTTAACCCTGACCGGCATTTTTCCCCCCCTGATCGATGCTCAATCCCTGAACCATCTGCCTGAATTCAATCAGGTCGTCAAAGTCCCGGTGAAAGGCAAGCTCTATCAGATTTGACAGCGCCGGTGCAATGAACTGCAGAAAAAAATGTTTCCTCCTTGTCATTGAAAGAAAGGAATAGGCCCCCAGTACCTGCAATGTGCGCATCAGGCCCAGCAGTCTGAATTCTCCCGGGAATTTTTCCATGTCTGCGGATGGATTCCTGTCCTTAATCAGTTTCATATAGAAGGCCAGCAGTTCGGCTCTCATCCATCCAGGAAGGCCGACGTAGGGATCAAGAATCAGAGAAGCGGCATCGTAACCCATGGGGCCGGACCGCCCTCCCTGAAAATCGATGATATGTAATTTATCTTCCTTGATCATGATATTCCTGGACTGAAAATCCCTGTGCAGGAAAAAGTCCCTTTCTTCGATCATATTCACCCTGCAGGCCAGTTCCGAAAGCTCCTGTTCAACAGCTGGAGACGGGTCATACTGTAAAAAGCCTCTGACAAAACTCCTCAGGAAATACAGCACTTCATTTCTGTATGCTAGGCCGGCATCGTAACGGGGTGAATCGAAACACCACTTATTGTTGAAACCTGCAGCGCCGTCAGTCTGCATCTGGATCAGCACAGCGAGGGCCTGGCGATACAGCCTGAATACCTCTGGCCATGCATCGTGTGAAATGAGATGTTTTACACGTGTGTTCAGAAGGGCGTCTCCCAGATATTCTACTGTAATCACACCGTTATTGCTGTCATAGTGATATATCTCAGGTACGGGGACATCTGCATCTTTCAGATGACGGCCTATGTCATGAAAACTTCTGGCCTCGGCAAGGCCTGATTCCCCTGGAGCCGGGTGAATTTCCACTGCAGAAAGGCCTTTCCATGTCGTCCTGAAAAAGAGCCGTTCAGATCCGTCTGCCGGTATGGTTCTGGTGGGAGGCTTGTGTTCTGGCATGGACAGGACTTGTTGAGGATGCAGAGAAATATATGAATCAGACAGTAATAACCGGTGACCATATATCTTAACACATATTTCTGGTTTTTCATGCTGTTTCAGCCGGGGTATTCAGACGGCCGCCTTATTTTCAATTGCTCTAACACGCCGTATATAGTTAAATGGACTTAACTTTCGGAGTAAAATTTTACCGTAAAAGGTGATATTACAAGTGATAATGGATCTGTAACAATCGCTAAAGCAGATGATATTG
>DTYO01000046.1 GCA_012961845.1 Thermodesulfobacteriaceae bacterium | reverse complement strand
CACAGCTGGTTCAGTAAAATTGCGAGCCTTTTTCGGCCTCAAGTGCCCAACATTTCCGGCAGTTTTGAAAACACCTTTTGAGTAAACCGGAAAAGATGGCCGTATATGCATAATTTCATGCAATTATATAAAAAATTATGGGAGATGCGTCTATCTGCAAAAACACCAGGGGCCTTGATACCATCCCGGCCACCTCCGCATCCACGGCAGCACATCGCTTCTGCATGTCTGCAACAATAGCGGCCGCCTTTTCCCCGGCTCCCAGAAGTTCTCCCAGCAGGAGAACAGACTCTTCCGATCAGCGGCAGCTTCTCGATCCCGGGCTGCCGCCCCGGTCTTGGACCAGCTTCATTTTTCTCCGGAGGCCCTCAGTCTTTCATACACTACTTCCAGACTGGTGGCGTACTTTTCCATGCAGTATAAGAAGTAGTCTATCCTGGAATTGAAGTAATTATAGGGAAACACAGTAATTATGGCAATAGCGAGCCCTGCTGCAGTAGTTATAAGGGCCTGTATGATGCCTCCCATAACAGCCTGGGGATCGTCTATGTCTGAAGAGCTCAGCATATTGAAGGCCGTAATTATTCCCAACACGGTACCCAGTATGCCCACGAGGGGAGCAGCAGTGATCATGGTATCCAGGATTCCCATTCGGCTGTTCATACGCTTGACCACTGAAACAGCCTCGGCCTCCATAGCCTTCTCCATGGAATACTCCCTGTGCAGGATGCCCACCACGAACACCCTTATGATAAAATCCCTGCAGCCCCTCGGTCATCCGGCGTATACGTTACCAGTCACCAGTTTCGGCCACCAAAAGGTCTTGTCCAGGAACTTCTGGTTGCGATTCCCTTCAATGGCAATCCAGAACAGGCTCCGTTCGATGATAACAGTAAGAGACAGCAGTGAGCAGAGGATAAGTGGATACATCACAGGTCCTCCACCTGGATTATTGCCCATACACTCACGCCCTCCATTCCTCTTTTCAGAAATCACAGCGCACGGACCCGAAAAAGGTCCGGCCTGGCATGGGATGACTCTTTACATACGAACAACTCTGTATCAAGCATAATCCTGATCTCTCCTCTCAGCGTGAAACTACCGAAATGTGGACTGGAAAATATCCTCTTGCTCAGAGAGAGGTCAACTACGGCAAAACCTCCCTTTTCAACAACAGGTACGGTATACAGCCCTGTTGACCAGTACTGGACAGTCTTCCTGCCGTGATAGGAAAAATTGAGCCGCCCTGTCAGGCTATCAAAATCAGACAATTATACCATAACTCAACTTTCGGACTTGCTAAGATGCAAGTCCGAAAGTTGAGTACTGTAATTTTAGTCAATTAGCGCTTGTATGGTCCAGTGATTATAGTTGTAATCAGGTAGTCAACAAGCTGGCAGATTCCAGCAACGGCCATTGGCCGGCGGAGGAATACCCTGTATTGGCGGCCATGAAAAATGGAGACGAGTAAACACGATTGCACCGGAAAAGGAAGGCAAAGCTCATGACACACAGTCATCATACATTGTCGGACAGTCACGGCAGCTCTCCCCAGTTCAGAGATCCCGTATGCGGGATGTCCACCCCTGAACCGGGGAAGTTCATGGAATACGAACACCATGGCAGAAATTATTATTTCTGCAGCGAACACTGCCTTGCGAAATTCAGAAACGACCCTTCCTCTTTTACCGGGAAGAGTACTTCACACGACAAGACTGCAGAGGTCTCAACAGGCCGGATGCATACCGTTCACTCCCACCCGGAGGCAGGACATGACGCGCCTGACAGCTGTCCCGAATGCGGCGCGGCCCCGAAACCCGGACCATCCGGTTCACACGTTAAATACACTTGTCCCATGCATCCCGAAGTTGTTCAGGGACACCCCGGCATCTGCCCCAAGTGCGGCATGACGCTCGAACCCGGCATGGTATCTGCGGACACTGAAAAAGACGATTCTGAATACAGATACATGCTCAGGCGTTTCATCGCAGCAGCCATCCTCACCATGCCCCTGGTCGTGATCGCAATGCGGGAAATGATTCCCGGAGGGAATTTGATTGAAGACCTCGCCACCCCGCGGACTCTATCACTGGTGGAACTGATTCTGGCCACCCCTGTGGTTCTGTGGGCAGCCTGGCCCTTTTTCATGCGAGGCATTCAGTCAGTGGCCAACCTTAGTCTCAACATGTTCACCCTGATCACCCTTGGCGTGTCCGTGACATATGTCTACAGTCTCACTGCTGTATTCGTCCCTGAGATATTTCCCGACATCATGCGGGGTAAAGACGGTTCCGTAGGTGTCTATTTCGAAACTGCCGCTGTAATAGTCACCCTGATACTGTTGGGCCAGGCACTGGAACTGAGGGCGCGGAGTCAGACCAGTGCCGCCATCAAGGCCCTTTTAGGTCTTGCTCCGAAGACTGCCCGACGGATCGATGAAGACGGGAACGAAGCCGACATTCCCTTGGAACATGTACAGCCCGGCTATCTGCTCAGAATAAGGCCGGGAGAAAAGATTCCAGTGGATGGAGAAGTGATCGAAGGTTCCAGCAGCCTGGATGAATCCATGATCACGGGTGAGCCTGTCCCGGTCCGGAAATGTCCAGGCGACAAAGTGACAGGCGCCACAGTAAACGGCACTGGTTCGCTGGTCATGCGCGCAGAGAAGGTCGGGGCGGGCATGCTCCTTTCTCAGATAGTCAATATGGTAGTCCAGGCCCAGCGAAGCAAGGCACCGATTCAGAAACTTGCAGACATTGTGGCCGGCTACTTCGTGCCTGCGGTAATTTCCGTTTCTGTTGCCGCTTTTGGCGCATGGTTCATGCTGGGTCCGGATCCCAGACTGGCCCACGCCCTGACAGCCGCGGTATCAGTCCTGATCATAGCATGCCCATGCGCCCTTGGTCTGGCAACCCCCATGTCCATAATGGTTGCTACAGGAAAGGGAGCCACCATGGGAGTTCTCTTCAAGAATGCGGAGGCCATAGAAACCCTTCGCAAGGTGGATACTCTGGTAGTGGACAAAACCGGCACGCTTACCGAGGGAAAACCTAAACTCACAGAGGTGATTCCAGCAACAGGCATGGACGAAAAACGAGTTCTTTTTCTGGCTGCCAGTCTGGAGAAAGGCAGCGAACACCCCCTAGCTGCAGCCATAGTACAGGGTGCTCTGGACAGGGGAATAGCCGTGGACAGCTCTGCAGATTTTAACTCTCATACGGGCTCGGGTGTCAGCGGCCGGGTGGACGGCAGCATGGTGCTCTTTGGAAACCGGAGGCTCATGAACGACCATTCGGTTGACTGTTCGGTACTTTCGACACAAGCACGAAAACTGAAGTCGGAAGGGCACACCATCATGTTTGCTGCTGTGGACGGAAAACCGGGAGGACTCGTGGCAGTAGCCGATCCCGTCAAGGAAACCACTCCAGGTGCCATAGAAAAACTGCATAAGGAAGGCCTCAACATCGTCATGCTGACCGGCGACAGCAGATCCACGGCAGAAGCCGTTGCCGGCAGACTTGCAATAGACCAGGTGGTAGCAGAGGTACTTCCTGATGAAAAGACAAAGATTGTCAAGAAATTCCAGGACCAGGGACACATCGTGGCAATGGCCGGGGACGGAGTAAATGATGCTCCCGCCTTGGCCCAGGCAGATGTAGGCATAGCAATGGGAACCGGAACCGATGTAGCCATGGAGAGCGCGGGAGTAACACTGGTAAAGGGAGACCTGACAGGAATAGTCCGGGCGAGAAAACTCAGCCGTGCCACCATGAAAAACATTAGGCAGAACCTGTTTTTTGCATTTGTGTACAATGCCCTAGGGGTTCCTGTTGCGGCAGGAGTACTGTATCCTGAATTCGGTATACTTCTCTCGCCCATTATTGCGGCTGCGGCCATGAGCTTCAGTTCCGTATCGGTAATATTTAACGCACTTAGGCTCAGGGCCGTAAAGCTCTCTTGAAGACGTCAAGCCATTACTGGAGAAACAGCCGTGGACAGCGAACTCATAATACGCTCAGGCTCCTTTGCAGCGGCATTTGCCATAACAGCCCTGTGGGAAATGGCCTCACCCAGAAGACGCCTCACCCAGTCAAAACCCGGAAGATGGTTCAACAACCTGGGAATCATCCTGATGGATACAATTTCAGTAAGGGTGCTCATGCCGGCAGCTGCAGTGAACATCGCCGCGGCAGCTGAGGCGAGCGGCTGGGGGCTCCTGAATCAATATTACATGCACCCCGCCCTGGCCGTGGTGACGGGCATACTGCTCATGGACTGCATTATCTATCTTCAGCATCTGATGTTTCATGCGGTACCCATACTGTGGCGTCTTCACATGGTTCACCACGCGGACCTGGACATAGACTGCACCACCGGTCTCCGATTTCATCCTGTTGAAATCATCATATCAGCGGCAATAAAGATGGCGGCGGTTGCAGTCATAGGCCCTCCTGTTGCAGGAGTCATCGCCTTTGAAATCATCCTGAATGCGGCTGCCATATTCAACCACGGAAACATAAATCTGCCTGCAGGTCTGGACCGCATACTGAGGCTGATGATCGTCACTCCAGACATGCACCGGGTGCATCATTCGGTGATCATAAGGGAGACCAACAGCAATTTCGGTTTCAATTTTCCCTGGTGGGACAGGCTTTTCGGTACGTACAGGTCCCAGCCTGCCGCAGGTCATACCGTCATGACCATCGGACTGTCCCAGTTCAGGGAACCGGGAAAGCTCACTCTCTTGAGAATCCTGTTATTGCCGTTAACTGGGGACCCGGGGGCATACTCCCTGAACAGGATCGGTGCCGATCCGAAACTTGCGGCGGAAGACAGGTCCGGGAGCCGGACTTTTTTATAGATTCTCACCAGGTTCTTGATGGAATGAAGCTGGTATCAGAATCAACAAAACGTTTGAATCCACAGGTAACTGCCATACGGGGTCCGAAAAAATGATTCCTGAGCCCTTATTTTCGTCTGCCCGGCCCTGAAGATCCCAAGTCGATCT
>DTYO01000045.1 GCA_012961845.1 Thermodesulfobacteriaceae bacterium | reverse complement strand
GAATCAGAGGCGGTTATCAGGACCAGCCTTCATGCCGGCAGCAGGAGGCCGAAATATGTCCCCATCGTTATCAAGAGGGGACTCGACTGGGAGACACTGGCCAGACTGGAGGCCAGACTGCAGTTTCTGCCTGGTGTCTTTGTGGAAGTCACTCCGGGCAGAAGATACCCGTACGGCAACGTAGCACCGCATCTGTTGGGTTACCTGGGAGAGATCAGCCTGAAAGAGCTTTCGAGCAATCAGTTTCCCAATGCACATGCCGGTGACATGGTAGGTAAATACGGAGTTGAAGCACGGCATGAAACAGAACTGGCCGGCCGCAAAGGGCACAGACAGCTGGAAGTGGATGCCGGCGGACGCTTGATAAGGGTAGTTGGTGAAGAATTGCCGATCCCTGGAAGCGACCTGTATTTGACCATTGACCTGGATCTTCAACTGGCTGCCGAAGAAGCAATGGCCGACACGGTAGGGGCCCTGGTCGCCCTGGAACCTGATACGGGGCGGATAATGGCCATGGTCAGCAGCCCTTCGTTCTATCCAGACATGTTTGCCAGAGGTATCACCCCCGAAGAATGGGAACAACTTAACGATCCGGTAACACGTCCCCTTCACAACAAGGTTTTACAGGGCAGTTATCCGCCCGGTTCCACCTTCAAGATCGTCATGGCGGCAGCTGGACTTCAGGAAAGAGTCATTGATGAATCCACAATATTTTCCTGTACCGGCCGCTTCCGTCTCGGCAGAAGGAGCTTCAGGTGCTGGGACTGGCGTGGACATGGCAAAACAAATCTTTACAAGGCCCTGGTTCAATCCTGTGACGTATACTTCTACCAGCTTGGACTGGAGCTGGGAGTGGAAAAAATTGTGCAATATTCATGGGACTTCGGACTGGGCAAGACAACAGGCATCGACCTCCCTGACGAAAACCCGGGATTCATCGCCACCAAGGCCTGGAAGGTCAGAAGATTCAGAGAGCCATGGCAGAAAGGTGAAACACTTAACATTTCCATAGGCCAGGGGTTTACAAAAGCCACCCCTTTACAGATGGCACGCCTGACTGCTGCCGTGGCCAACGGAGGCACGCTGTACAGGCCGATCTACATGGAAAAAATTACAGGCCCTTTCAGAAAGACTGTGGTTTCCGTAGAAAGAGATCCGATGGCCGGGCTTCCTATAAGACCCGGATGCCTGAAGCTAATCAGGAAAGCCCTGACAGGTGTTGTAAACGACAAGATGGGAACAGGAAAAAAATGCAGACTACCAGACATCAAGGTTGCGGGAAAAACAGGAACCGCTCAGATAGTGCAACAGGCCAAACGCAGGCAGGATGAAAAAATGGCCTGGAAATTCAAGGATCATGCCTGGTTTGTAGCTTACGCCCCGGCAGAAAAACCCCAGCTTGCCATTGCAGTTCTCATAGAACACGGGGGACATGGCGGTTCTGCCGCTGCCCCGATTGCCCGGAAGATTTTCGAAAGATGGTTCCAGATTCAGGCCCCCCGCCCTGCTCTTACTCCTCACAGATCGACATCCCTCAAGCCGGAAGATACCGGGGTCGGCACCCCATACAGAAGACACGAAAACGTACCACAGGGCCGGTTCATTCCCAGGTACGCCGCTCTGGAGCCTGACCATGTTTGACCGACAGATTCTGGAGCATTTCGACTGGTGGCTTTTCCTAGGGCTGCTGCTACTCATGGCGATTGGATTCACCAATCTCAACAGCGCCAGTGAAGCGGCAGGTTATACCTATCAGTGGAAACAGCTTCAGTGGTATTTTGCAGGTTGCATTCTGATGCTGCCGTTTATTTTTATAGATTACAGGATACTGGCTGTTTATTCTCTGCGCATCTATATTCTCATGGCAGTCCTGCTTATAATGGTACTTTTCATTGGAAAAACGGTGGGCGGTTCCCAGCGCTGGATACCGCTTGGCATCATGAATCTCCAGCCCTCTGAGCCTGCCAAGCTCATGATGGTTATAGTTCTGAGCAGTTATTTTTACCACGATGACAGGTCCAGTTACGGCATCTTCGACCTGTGGCGGCCCTTTTTCCTGACAGCGATACCTGTATTCCTCATATACAGACAGCCGGACCTGGGCACAGCGCTGCTGCTGCTGGCAATTTTCGGTTCCATTGTATTTCTGGCAAATCTCAGATGGACATCATTCCTTATCCTCCTAGGTGCGGCCGCCGCCTTCATCCCGCTGGGCTGGAAATTTCTCAAACCCTACCAGCAGAGGAGAATCGAAATCTTTCTCAATCCCGAAAAGGATCCTTTCGGAGGAGGATACCATGTACTGCAGTCAAAGATTGCTGTTGGATCCGGCCAGTTATACGGCAAAGGCTACCTGGCAGGAACACAGTCACATCTCAATTTCCTGCCGGAAGTCCACACAGACTTCGCTTTTTCCATATGGGCTGAGGAATGGGGACTGATCGGTGCCCTGGCACTTCTGGCGATTTACTTCCTGGTAATCAGCAGAGGTCTTGCCATCGCTTCCCAGTCCAGGGAGCGATTCGGAGCCTTTCTTGCCTTCGGCGTAACAGCCATGCTGTTCTGGCAGGCCATTGTGAACATCGGAATGGTGATCGGCCTTATGCCCGTGGTAGGCATTCCCCTGCCACTGATAAGTTACGGGGGCTCCTCTGTTGTGACGACCCTTCTGGGAATAGGCCTTTTGCTGAACATAAGGGCAAGGAGATTCATGTTCCAAAAATAGAGTATTCGGTCATAGAGTGCGCATCTACGGCGTTGGCAGGCACTTGAAGTACACCAAATGTACGTCTGCGGGCCTGCTGCCTTGCCTTGTATATGCGCACTCTATGACCGAAATACCATGCAGACCGCGCTTAAAGACATCAACAACCAAAGCAGATTCGGGCCAAAAACAAAATTCTAAAGCATGTAATCCGGCTAAATTAGTTTCGTGAGTTTGCCGAAGATGTTAGGCAGAGGAAGGCACAGACATACTTTGCTACCTCAATCTCTGACAATGCAGCAGAACTGGTGAAATCGCGAATCCCTTGCGACTTCAAACGCCGAACACCTTTTTCGTTGAATCCGCTGCATCTTTTTGGTGCAGTTTTTCACTTATTATATTTCATATAACATGCTGTAATTTATTCTAATTAGCATATGTCCGGCTTTTGAAGCGAATAATCTGTGCTTATGGTCTCATAACGCAGATGGAAAACAGATATTGTCTCCGGGACGGATTTAATGTGAAAACCCGGAACTGCAGATGGATACACGAAAACGCAGCGGCTGGAACGTGGAAGCCCTGGAATGTTTTCTACCTGCGGTCAGGTAACTCCCGGCCTGAACAGTCATCAGGGTCAGCTTAGAAAACATGGAAGGCATCCCCCCGTTCCAGCCGCCTTCATTCTTATAAATCCGCATAACATGATGTCGGGGCAGTTCATGTTTTTGAAACATGGCAGGCGGAACGTAGTCTAACAGGGGCTGCAATTACTGAAGCCTGAGCCTGCATTCAGCAGGTTCCGGATCAGCAGCAATGAAACCGGATATATAAATATGAAGAAATTCCCGGATACCCGTTTCCTGGAAAGACAGCAAATCCAGCACTTGGCGGACACTGAACCCAGATTATGCTCTTCAACTGCCGAACAAAATAATTTTTAGAATAATTACATGAAATTATGCATATAAAGCCATGTTTTCCCATTTAACCAAAAGGTCCTTTCAAAACTGCCGGAAATGTTCATCAGTTGAAGCTGCATAATCCTGGCTGAAGATACACAG
>DTYO01000044.1 GCA_012961845.1 Thermodesulfobacteriaceae bacterium | reverse complement strand
GCTGGAACTCCCTGAACTGAGAGAAATGGTGCTCAGCGTCTATCCGCCCGACCAGTCATCTCCTTTCCGCCTGACCGCATTTGTACCTGCCCGGGACACATAATCTGACAATGGTCTCCCTTTCACTCTTCATGCGGTTCCCCAGACAAGGTTCGTGCCGGTCCACAAATATTTTTCACAGCCGATCTGGATCGGGCGCCCGGGCAGGTGCGCAACACGGCCTCCTGAAAAGTTCATCCGGCTTCACACTGCTTGAACTGTTGATTTCCTTTACATTGATCGCCATGATAGTAACCATTCTCTCCATGTCTGTAAGAACCGGTTTACAGGCCTACAGCCGGGGCAGAACAGCCAACGAAAAGATATTGACCATGACGGCAGTAGAAGGATTGATGCAAAGACAGCTCAGGGCTCTTGCAAAAAGGAATCTGAACAACTTCAGGAGTTCATTCTTTTTTCAGGGAGAAAAACACAGGATTTCGTTTCTTACCACACACGTACCGCTCGGCTCTCTTGCAGGAGGTATTTTCAAGGTCTGCTATCTGTTCGATGAAGATAACCAGAGGCTGATATACGGCCAGCTTGTCATCACCAGAATCAAGGATATAAACAAACACCTCCCGGAACATGTAGCCCCGGATGAGATAACAGGACTCATGGAAGAAGGCTGGGCCATATCTATGGTAGATGGCATAAGATCCCTGAATTTTGCATTCACTGATTCTTTTGACTATGAATCTGAGCCCGAAGACTGGGAAGACGAATGGACCAGGACCGGCCGCATACCGGAAGCAGCGGCAATTTCTCTGGTCATGTCGCAGGAAAAAGAGGACTTCCAGCCTGCGTGGAAAATACTGCACGTAGAGCCACTGACAGGTACAAAATTAGAGTGAACCCCCTCAGAATCATTGAAAGCAGTCGTCTTCCCGGCTTTTTTTTCTGCACCGGCAGTTCCAGCAGGAACTATTCCCGTTCTCAGACTGGCACTGTCCTTGTGATGGTGCTGTGGGTACTGAGCCTTCTGACATTGCTGGGCGGATATTTTGCATTCGATGCCAGGATCAGGAGGAATTTAGGACAGAATGCGCTGACAGACCTGAAGGGACGCGAGATGGTAAGGTCTCTCCTGTTGACACTGAGCACCAGACTGGCTCCACGGGGTATCGATAAATCAGATGCCCTGGAGCAGGGCCTTTTCGTTGTGGATGGCACCCTGTATTCTGTTACAATTGGCGGGGAAAATCTGAGTTTTCTGCTTCAGGACGAAAACGGCAAGCTGGATCTCAACAAGAGTTCTGAAACCGATATCCGGGATGCTGTCAGGGGGCTGCTCGGGAAATACAGCCTGGAAAAGGCTGACACCGTAGTAGACGGGCTGCTCGACTGGAAGGACAGAGACAAACTGGTTCGCCTCAATGGTGCCGAGGATGATGTCTATCAGGACAGGATGCCTCCGTATTATCCTGCCAATGCACCCTTCCGCATGGTCGACGAACTACTCCTGGTGAACGGAGTGGACAGGGAAATTTTTTTTGGTCCTGTGAGGTGGTCACCAGCAGACGCGGAATACGGCGAAGACAACGGCGAGGCGGAATGGCTCGGAGGCCTGAGAGACCTCTTCACTGTCTATAACAGGTCAGGAAAGGTAATGGCAGAGAACGCCCCGCTGCCTTTGAGAGAACTGCTCAGCAGAAAGGGGGGAGAGGGGACTTCAAGATACGGTGTAGTACTTCTCAAAGTATGGATAGACAACCGATTCTACCAGGTATACTGGCGGCCAGGCAGGGGCAAGAAAAAATTTGCTGTGATCCACTGGAAGGAAGGCGGATTTACCCATGCACCAGGGAACCCGACATGAACCTGAAAGTCGGTTCACTGCCAGGTACCCGGAATCCATTTCGCATCAAGGGTTCAGTTGCAGATTTATGCTGTATGTTTCGATGAAAGAACATGAATGTGCCAATCATAAGGCTTTATGGACCAAACTACAGGTGTGATCCGTGATTTTTCCTAAGGAAATAGTCGGTATTTATCTGGGGGAAACCAAGCTCAACATATCCTGCCTCAGAAGAAAAATGGGCAAATGGTCGCTGGGCCAGGCCCCATTGGCCTTAACCGAACCAAGCAGATCGGCTGCCGATCAGATGAAAAGCCTGCTGAAGACCATGCAGCCATCCAGGAGAAGGCTTATCTGCATAGGTATTCCCAGAAAGGCTCTTTTCCTGAGGGAACTCAAGTTCCCAGGTCTTGAAAAAGATGAGGCCCTGAATGCTGTGAGAATGGGGATAGAACTCTATTCGCACCTGGAGCCAGCCGAGATTTTCCATGACCAGACAGTCCACAGAGAAGGGGATGAAGCCACTGTTCTGCTGGCCTACATACCGAAAAGCTATATCTCTCCTGTCCTGAGGGTGATTGCTTCCACAGGACACGGCAAATCTTTGGGGCCTGTTTCGCCTGCAACTCTGGGCCTAGATATCCTCCTGCGCCGTGACAGGGAAGTCAGACCGCCTTTTACTGTCCTTGGACGCCAGTCAGACAACTGGATCCTGTCACTCCACGGTGCCGAAGGCTGGGAAGGAACACATCTGGTCCCTGTGGAAAAGGAAGAAACGCTTTCGTCCGCACTGGACAGGATATCCCAGGACCTTCCATCCGTCTTTTCTAAGCTCGCCGCCAGGCCTGAATATCTTGTAGGGAATGATTCCCAACCCTCTCTGACACACGTTCCAGGAAACCCGTGCACGCAAGTCAGGTCTGTTTCCAGATTATGCAGTGAAAACGGACGGATTTCGTGGGGTCTTTGTTCTGCTGGTCTTGGCTTCAGCTCATATCCTGCCATTTCTCTGCAGGAAGGAGCACGAAGGAGGCCGCTTCGTTCTCGTATCAAACCATACCAGTTGATAGCCGGGGGGACAGCGGCGGCCATGATCTTTCTGACAGGTCGGCAGATAATTGAAATAAACAACAGGGAAAAACTCATCAGTGAACATAAACTGATAATTGCCCAGCTGCAGGAACAGCTGGCCCCGTTGACCGCCGGGCAGCAGCAGGTGGAACAAGTGAGAAAACAGCTCAAAGATCTTCAGGACTTCAAGGCTGAAAGACCCTCTGAGCTCGACATCCTGAAAGCGCTGGCGAAGCTGACTCCTGCCGGGACATGGATAAAAAGCCTCAATATCAAGAAAAACCGGCTCAGGCTTTCAGCGATAGGAGATTCAGCGGTGGATGCCATGGAGAGATGGCGCAGCAGTCAGACATTCCATGTGGTAAAACTTGTCTCACCCGTCACCAAAGACAGGAACCAGAAGGAAAAGTTTTCAGTGGAGATTCAATTGACAGCCACCGGAGGCCAAAAGCAGTAGCCATGAATCTGTCCGGACTACAGAAGAACAGCCCACTGATCCGCTACGGACTTTTCCTGATCGTGGTGATTCTCTGGTATTCCTTTGTCTGGAGTCCGCTGGCCGACAGGATCAAAGAAGCTGATCAGGTGCTGGAAACCAACAAGACCAGGATAGGCCAGATGCAAAAACAACTCTCGAAATATAAAGGAGTGAATTCCCGGCTGGATAAAGCCGGAAAGAAACTTGCCCTGGCCAGGAAAAGACTTGTGCCAGGGAAGACACCCCAGATGGTGGCATCCAATTTGCAGAATTTATTGCTAAAGAAGGCTGCCGCATCCGGCGTTGAGGTAGTCACATACAAGACATCCAGGGTGGGAAAATGGAGAAATTATAAGTTGGCTGTAGCTTCTCTGACCATCAAAGCCGACACGGAAAACCTGGTGAACTTCTTAAAGTCATTGAAAGACAGCAACAAGATACTGCGTTTGAAGAGTCTTAATGTGATAAAAGTTAAAGGACGCAAATCACATCTCAGGGTCAACCTGGAAGCAGAGGCCTTGGTAATCTAATGACTGGAACAAAAAAATGAGACCTGAAAAAACGAAAAGTCTGGTTTGGTTTCTGGTAATTGTGTGGGTGAGCTTTTTCCTGACAAACAGCGCTGTCGCCCGTACTGAAGACCGGTCTGCAGCAGATATCAAGAAACAGGCTGACGCGCCGGCCGGTTCGGGTGCCGCTGAAAAATCACCTTTTCACGGAGCCAGTCCGGAAGAACAGCGCTATCTCCAGCTGACTCTTGACAACATGGACATATACCCCGTACTGGAACAGGTGCTCGGCAATATTCTCGAGCTGAACTACGTGGTCGAGCCCACCATCAAGGGAACCATTTCACTCAATATCAAGGGCCATTACACAAGGGATGGATTTCTCAACCTCTTCAATTCGATTCTCCAGACACACGGCCTGGCCATAACGTGGGGGTCCGACGGAGTTTACAAGGTAGTCAGAAAAGCCGGAAGCGCCAAGGCAGGAACTGACGTGGTAGTCTTCAATGAAAAGGTTTCCCATGCCGGAGACGTGATCAGGGTGTTCCAGCTGAAATATCTCTCAGCCGCCCACGTAATCGGCAGCATACGGAACTTTGTGTCGCAGGGGGCACTGGTGGTGGCTGAACCTGCCACCAATTCTGTCATACTTGTTGATACTAGGGCAAACGGAGAAAAAGTTGCCAAACTTCTCTCCCTGATAGACACAGATTTCATAAAGAATGTCCACTGGCGCATGTATACCCTGGATTACACAGAGGTCGAAGATGTCTCAAGAGATCTTGACAAGATCTTCAAGACCAAGGGGCTGTATTCCAGACCTGGTATCGATACCGGCGGATTCAAGATAATGCCGCTCAAAAGCATCAATGCACTCCTTGTGGTGACCAAATGGAAAGAGTTCCTGGAACTTGTCGGCAACTGGGTGAAAGAACTGGACCAGGGACAGTCTGCAAAAGGTACCAAAGTATTTGTCTATTTTGTACAGCATGCCGTAGCTGAAGATCTGGCTGACATTCTGAGACAGGTATATGGAGCCAAGTCAAAGTCTTCTAAAAAGAAAAAAGTCCTGGTCAAGAGGACAAAAAAGGAGGACAAGGCAGAGAAAAGGATATTCAGCGGCGAGCTGTCCGACGAAGTGCAGATTCTTCCCGATAAGATAAACAATGCACTCGTAATCAAGGCCCGGCAGAAAGACTACGACATCATCATGAATGTACTGGAGAAACTCGATGTAGTGCCCAGGCAGGTCCTGATAGATGTCCTTATAATGGAGGTGAGCCTGGATGACGGTTTTCAGTTCGGGGTTGAATGGTTCATCCAGTCGGGCGGTTCGAAAGAAAGCCAGTTCAGACTGAACGACAGCGACATGGGCGGAATGTCGCCGGACCTTCCTCTCGGGTCCAGTAAGGTCCTCAACGGCTTCACCTACAGTCTTTTCGGAACCAGCGGAGATCTGAAGGCCCTGGTGCATGCCCTGCAGACCGAAACGGATATCAACATATTGTCAGCTCCAAATATCCTTGCAGTTGACAACAAGGAATCCAACATTGAAATCGTCAGGGATGTACCCACAGTAACATCAGCCAGCACCAGCGGAGAGGGCGTCCGCAACACCACCAACATACAATATCAGAAGGCCGGTATAATACTGAAGGTCACTCCCTCCATTAATGAAGGCGGACTGGTCAGGATGGAACTTACCCAGGAGGTGAGCAACGTTCTGGACAAGCTGGTCACAGTCGGAGGAGTGGATACCCCGGTATTCCAGACCAGGAAGGCCACCACCAACCTCGTAGTCCAGGACAGTCACACCATAATGATCGGGGGGCTCATGGACACCCAGAAGGAGAGGAGAAACAAGGGCATTCCCCTGTTGAAGGATATCCCTGTACTTGGCTACCTGTTTGGGACCAAGGGCTGGAAAACCAAGAAGACAGAGCTGCTTTTCTTCATAACACCCCATGTGATCCACTCTCAGGAACAGGCTGACCGGCTTACACAGGAATTCTCTGCCAGAGTCCATTCCCTGAAAAAAATGATAGAAGAAAAGGGGCTGGGCGGCAAGGACAACAAGGAACGAACATATAAGGACCTTGACAATTTTTTACCAAAAGATTCAGACAGCTATGAAACAGATTGGTTCTAATCACTGTCTCATGGAATCACCCATGGGCCATGCTGTATTTTTAGGGAGGGGTGCCATCATATTTCTGGTGGCCCTGTTCCATTTATTTTTTGCAGGTCCGGGACTTGCTAAAAAGGGATCGGATCTTGGCCCCTACAAGATTATCGTGGACAGGGATCCGTTTGATGAAGCCCGTGGAAAAAAGAAGGATGTATCGAAAAACGGGGATTATACCAGCAAGAAGGATGAATTGGCCCGAAAATATCAAGTTTACGGCATAATCATTATTGAAAACAATCGCAAGGCATTCATCAAGGTAAATTCCAAGAAATCTGCATACAAGGGCAAGAAAAGCTCAAAGGTTAAGAAAAAGGACAGAAAGAAAGGAAACCAGTTGCGCGTTGTCGCGGTCGGTGACAGGGTTGATGGCTGGAAAGTCGCTGAAATCCTGGGCGACGGCGTCATATTTCAGTCTGGAAAAGAATCAGTGAAGCTGGGAGTGTTTGAATCCAGGAAAAAGGAAAGGAAAGCCACAGCTCCTGTAGCCGTACAGACTCCGAAGCCCAAATCGCGGACCGGGGTTGCACGTCCACGGAATACTGCCAAGCGATCATCCGTCAGTAAATCCAGAAAAAGTACAAAATCCCGCAACCCGGCCCCGGCCAAACAGCCAAGACTTCCCCGGAATCCGCCAGCTTCACCGCTGACCGGAAACCCTGCCGAAGGCATAGAACCCTCTATGCCGCCGCCATTTTCAGAAATATTGCAAAGACAGTAGGGTGTCCCCAATAACCAGGATTCCCGTTCAGGAACCAGCCGCACAAGAAAAACAGCCGCATACATGACACCGATATTTTGAGGGCTATTTTTTGCTTACAACACAGTTACAGGGCAAAAGCGCCTACTTTTAGAGTACTGGTAATCTTTTGACCGGATTGTTCTATTCAAAAACCTGAAAACGGGCGATCTGTTTATATTTCGTCAACATGCAGCAATCGAAACAAAACCTTGAGAACAGCATCTGAAGGCTGATAAGTACGGCACTGCGCCATGCAACCCCGGAATTCATAAAGCGAGATATTCATGAACCAGCATGAGATCATAGAAATCATCACCACCACTGAGACCGAAAAAGAAGCAGACAGAATCGGACGACATCTTGTAAGGGAGCACCTCGCCGCCTGTGCCCAGACCAGCGGTCCGATAAACAGCCATTACTGGTGGAAAGGTGAGCTGACAACTTCAAAGGAATGGCAGTGCAGGGTAAAGACCACGGTGGAGATGTACCCTAAGGTGGAGAAGGCCATCACCAGAATCCATTCGTATGAAATCCCACAGATACTGGCCGTCCCTGTAGTTTATTCCCTCTTTTCATATGAGACATGGTTGAAGGCAGAGTTGCATCTTGACATCGGCGATTCCGACCATTAAAGAACGGCTTCATGAAAAGGCAAATGGATCTTGCATTTGAAAAGGGAGGCGGACTCCTGCCTGTCATTGCACAGGACGATGAAACCGGTGACGTACTGATGCTCGCATACATGAACAGACTGGCATGGGAAAAGACCCTTGAAACAGGCAAAGTGCACTACTGGAGCCGGTCCAGAAACAAGCTGTGGCTCAAGGGCGAAACATCCGGCCACGTCCAGCTGTTGAAGTCAGCTTTCGTGGACTGTGATGATGACACCATCCTGGTCAGAGTTGACCAGCTTGGTGGGGCTGCATGCCATACAGGCCACAGGAGCTGCTTTTTCAGAAAGGTGCAGGGCGACAGCCTGATTCAGGTGGCAGAACGGGTTTTCGACCCGGAGGAGATATACGGAAAGTGACCCGGTTAAAGCTTGGTATACCTAAAGGCAGCCTGGAGAAGGCAACTATTGATCTCTTTTCCAAGTCCGGCTGGCGTATTGATGTACATCACAGGAGCTATTTCCCCGATATAGATGACCCGGAAATAAGCTGCAGCATTTGCAGGGCCCAGGAAATGTCCAGGTATGTAGAGCAGGGCACTCTGGACGTGGGAATCACCGGTCAGGACTGGATACTTGAAAACGAATCCGACGTGGTTACAGTATCTGATCTGATCTACTCCAAGGTGAGCAAACGTCCTGCCAGGTGGGTGCTGGCGGTTCCTTCCGGTTCTCCCTACAGGTCTATAAGGGACCTGGAAGGCAAAAAGATCGCTACGGAACTGGTCAATTTCTCTAAACGGTACTTTCAGGAAAGGGGCATAGACGTCCAGGTGGAGTTCTCGTGGGGAGCAACCGAGGCCAAGGTCGTATCAGGCCTTGCCGACGCCATTGTAGAAGTTACAGAGACAGGGAGTACCATAAAGGCCCATGGTCTGATCATCATCGAGGAACTCATGGAAACCAATCCCAAACTCATTGCCAACAGGGATGCATGGGCAGATCCATGGAAAAAACAGAAGATCGGCCAGATTTCCATGCTCCTCCAGGGGGCCCTGAGAGCGGACCGCCTTGTTGTACTCAAAATGAATGTCAGCCGGGAAAAAGTCCAGGCTGTGGTAGACCTGCTGCCAAGCCTCAATGCTCCAACGGTTTCCCCTCTCTATAATCAGGACTGGTGTTCTGTGGAGACGGTCATTGATGAGTCCAGGGTCAGAGAATTGATCCCGCAGCTTATCGAAGCCGGCGCCCAGGGAATAATTGAGTATTCCCTGAACAAGGTACTGTAAAGAAATACAATCAAACGAATCTGTGAAAAAATAATACGATTCAGCTGACTCAGGCTTCTGTATTCGAATTTCCGATCTCGCCTTCTCTGCAGTTCCGGCTCCGGAGCCACCAGTGTACATACAAATCAGTGTCAGTAAAAATTTACAGAGCAGAATTCGTAACAAGTGTGTTCAGACTTTCCAGGCTGCCTGACTCAGGGATACCTGAAATCGCTTTTGCCGGAAAATCCAATGTAGGGAAATCATCCCTCCTGAACCGGATTATCGGACGTCACAATCTTGTCAAGGTGAGTTCACGTCCGGGTTTTACCCAGTCACTTAATTTTTTCCTGATAAACGACTCTGTACATTTTGTGGATCTTCCTGGCTATGGTTTTGCAAAGGCCCCCAAGAATATACAGAAAAAATGGCAGAAGCTCATAGAAGGTTATCTGGAAAACGGAAGATATCTCAAAGGGGTGGTATGCATATTTGACATGAGAAGGCTACCGGAGCAACAGGACCTGGCACTGCTGGACTATCTGCACTCATTGGGCATACGTGCATGGGTAGTGCTGAACAAGGCGGACAAGATCTCCCAGCCCAGGCGGCAGGCCCAACTGAATGCCATATGCCGTCGTCTTCCAGGTTTTACTGCATCCCCTGTGGTGGTTTCAGCCCGCACCGGAGAAGGCGCGCAGGACCTGTTGAACAAAATATGGCAGGAACTCGGTCTGGATGTATAGAAATTACATGAATTCACACGCTATTCTTCCAAAAACAAACTGTTTTCAGCCATAACCGGACATTTCATTCATATTTTCATCTTTTCCTTCCAGTTCTTCTGTGCCTTGCAGTCACATATTGTGCTATTGCTGAACCAGCAGTACATACCCGCGTTGAATTCCCAGACCGGACATCGGGTCTCTTTCGTTCATCCGGACATCTCTTGACGATCCACCATGGAGACGATGCCTGCGCCACCTGGCTTTTGCGGCCAGTGCCACGGAGTCTATGCCGCTCCTGATGGAGAAAAAATAATGTGCAACACACTGTCCGGAAGTTATGTCCACAGCCACACAGGAGCTGGAAGCAGGAAGACGTGCCAAGACTGCCACATGGAAAAGGAAAACCGTAGTCACAGAATGCCGGGAGGTGC